>CAYGYA010000019.1:0-7909 GCA_964354085.1 uncultured Methanosarcinales archaeon | reverse complement strand
GTTCATCCATCCTTTCACTGTTATTTCCAGCTTGTCTCCTTCCCTGTCTGTTGCGTCTATTGGCAGGGTTATGGTGTCTCCTTCAGATACTGTGATGTCATTTATTGCTTTGAGCACTGGTGGAGTGTTCTTCTGGGTTATCACCACAGTTATTTCTTTCTTGCTCGTGGATTTGCCGTCGCTTGCAACAATGCCTATTTTGTAAGTTCCTGCATCTCCTAGCTTTGTCTTCCACACTCCCTTGTTGTCAAATGGTTCTGAGTAGGTCAGGCTTACTTTGTTGCCGTCAGGGTCGCTTACCTGCGGGTTCAGGGTGATAACATCAGTCTCTACTCCGGTTATTTCGTCAGGTATTTCTGATATTACTGGAGGCCTGTTTAAGTCAATTATCTTTATCTTGACTTCTGATGCTGTTTCCTTTTCCTTGTCGCCTGCTTTTATCTGGACAGTGTATTCTCCTGCATCATCGTAGGTTGTTTGGTATGTTGCTCCCTTCATGAACCCTGAATACTCTACTATTACGCTCTCTCCTTCAGGGTCGTAAATGTTGCAGTCAAGCTTGAGTAGTTCTCCTTCTTTGACAACAACTTCTTTTGGGCACTCGATTACTGGTGCTTTGTTAGTTTTTTTGATTATGATTATGAGGTCCTGGCTGGTGTTGGATCTTCCGTCGCTAGCTATTACTGTTATTGGATACTTGCCAGCATCTCCTTCCTTGGTTTGCCATTTCCCTTTATCATCAAGCGGCTTACTGAAGTAGTAGCTAATCTTGTCTCCGTCAGGGTCTGCTGCTTCTGGCTTTAGCTGGACCAGGTCTCCTTCTGTTGCTTGTATAACAATCCCTTCTGTTGGAGTTACAGGTTCTCCTATTACCCCGTCTGTAGGAGTCTTGTCGCCTATCTCTATGACTATGGGTGCTTGTGTCCCATTTCCTGTCATGTTTTGCCCCGGCCCAATTATCTGGCAGCCTGCTATAATAAGCGTGGCTAATGTTATCAGAATTAAAATTGCATTTCCCCTCATTTCAAACCACCTGTTTAATTTGTAGATTATCCTATGTATGCGAATCGATAATCAGAACGTAATATATAAAGTTTTCTATTCTGGAGTGAAAACATTATTTTTGATAATAAGGCAGATAAGATAGAAAGACAAAAAATTAAATAAACAAAAATAAAATATTTTTGAATCTTAATCAAAGATTAAGAAAAAAAATTAAATAATTTCAGAAGCTGATCTTACCGCCAGCTTCAATTGACTTGTTCTTTCCTTTTGCATAGCCTTTGTATTCGTCCTGCTGGAAGGCTCCACCGACCTGGAAATTCTTGGTCAATGGCAAAAATACCTGCACTCTGAAGTCCCTATCTGACTTGTACGAGAGAAGCAAGCCAATTCTATGTCCGCCAGGGCTCATGTACTCGAAGATATCTGTGAATCTCCATTCATTCTCATTGTTATAGTATTTGTTCAAGTACTCTCCTATTAGCTTGTTATTTATCTTAGCCCCTTCATCTCCTACTGCAAAATTGTTATTCAAAGTACCAACAAATACGCGGGCCTTAGGCCCGGTCTTTGGCTTTACTTCAAGATAAGTGAGTAATACAAGATCGCTGATATTTGCCTGTCCTCCATAAATCAATGGGCTGTTATCAATTCCTGCGAACAGCTCATTCGGACCTAGGTTTTCTCCCATCTTGCTATACACTTTTTTAATGATTCCTTCCAAGTGCACCCAGCCTGGGCCAGAGCCGATTTTTAATCCTGGCCTTGCAGTGATAATACTGGCATGTCCTGTTGCACTAGAGTCCATTGGATTAGTAGTCAGGGCGTCAATACCCCCATTTTCTATTCCTTTGGTTGTTGAATTTACATTGACATATTCAAAACCCGCTGTGAGGGTCCCAAACACGCTGTCTCCATTGGTTCTCACATATAATTCAGGACCGACTTTGGCAATTTTGAGGTTCTGGTTAATTCCTGATGAACTTTCCAATGAGTTTGTAGAATTTAATTGGCTGGCTGAGTTTACGAGATTGATATCCCTGTCTTCATAGCTTCCGCTTAGGAAGAATTTAACCTTCTGCTTGTCTGCTAGTTTAAAGAAAGCATCTCCTCTGTAGCCTTGGTTGTCTTTAAAGCTTTTCATGAATGTCAGTTCTGTCCTGAGTATCTTGTTCTTGGCTGATGTTGAATCTCCCTCATTATCCTGGGCAAAGGCAGCTCCTCCTGCTCCTAGAGTTAAGGCAACTACCGCAACCCCAGTCATTATTTTGTTTTTTAATTTCATGGTATATCACCCTTTTAAGTTTTATTTAATTATCTTGAGATGTTTTATTCTTTTAACATATTTCTGATTAACTAATCCCCTCCAGAGGAAATGTTCCTCTCTTTTTAAATCTTTTGTCGATTGCTACTTTTTAGTAGATAACCTACTAAATTCTGCTCATCACGTTCTCAATTCTTTGTATCTGCTTATCAGCTGCATCACCATATTTAGGCACTCTAAGCTCCTTTGCCAGGCTATACAAAGTTGAAAACGTTATTAATGTGTTCACCCTTGCAGGAATATGCCTAATATTGTATTTTTCAGCATACTCTGCCTTCCTAGTATTAACAACATCATCAAACCTGTAAATCAAGTCCTGCAATAATGGATTTTCTGGCAGGATCCTAAACTTTTTTGAAAGCGTTCTGTTAGTGTGGGGTATTTTAACCCTAACTGATTCTATCAAATGCTGGATTTCTGGATTAGAGTCAAAGGCTGAGCCCGGTATGGGAATTACGCACAGATAGGAACCGACCTCTGCTCCTTGATCAAGATAATCAATGCACCTGTCAATGGTATGGAACAGGTCATAGGGTGTGCTCTTGGGTGAAGTAAGTATGACATTTATATAAGGCAAAATTCCTGCGCTTAAAGTATTGGAAATAGTCTGCTTGGCTTTTTGAGGCTCTACTCTCTTATTAAGCTCGTCCAGCATTCTTTTTGAGAAAGATTCAACACCAAAACCAATCATAACAAAATTAGCTTCTCTAAGATAGCCTAGTTTCTCAGGAGTAACATTATCAACCCTGCTTTGGCATATAAAACTTAATTCTTCAGGCAGGGTTTCCCCCATTTTCTGCTTTATCATCTCTGAAATTCTTTTTAGCCTCAAAGGGTTATTGCTATCCAGGAAATTATCACTCTGGATAAGCGTTCTTTTCAAGCTAGGATAAGCAAGGTAGGCAGACTCAATCAGCCTGATAAATGCTTCTGGGCTAAGGCTTACTACCTTGGTGCCTTTTTTTTCTGCTGCAGTATTCTGGAAATTAGTTGAGCTGCAAAATGCGCATCCGCGCGGGCAATAATTAGTCTCAAACAGCCTCATTGCATAAATTTCCTGAAGCCTTTTTTTTCTTAGAGCAGGATTAGCAAGGTCTTCTTCATATAAGCTTCTGGTCCTTTCCCAGTATTTGTTGTATGGGATATCCTTAAAATCAATGCCCGTGGTAATTTCTTCAAACTCATTGGAGTTCAGAGGAGAAGCGGCTCCTGTATGAGTGAGTTTTCTGTTTTCTTTAATTATAAGACCAGGGATTTTGCTGAACCTATGGCTGAGTTTTCCATTGGAATTTGTTTCTGCTATGCTAAGCATTGGCTTTTCTCCTTCGCCCCTTACAATTATGTCTACAGGAGAATTATCAAAAATTAGGTCGTGGGCAAATGTAGCTTCCTGGCCTCCAGCAACAACAACAGACTGAGGAGAATACCTTGAAGCCAGGTAAGTTAAGGACAAGTCGTTTTCCAGGGTAAGATGGGTAGGGCTGATTCCTATAAAATCATACTTGGTTTGTGAAACCAAATCCTGGAAGCCCTTCTCGCTTATTTGTTCAAGGTCAGGGTCCACCACATCTACCTTGTGATTATTTTTTCTAAGATAGCTTGCTATCCTATGAACGCCTAAAGGTGGAGCTCCAAAATTAGACCAGGCTAACCCGTTCTTGCTAAAAGGTCCGAATAATAAAATATTTGATTTCATTTTTTTATTCTTTTTATTTTTTTATCTTTCTTCTTTTAGTTCGTATTCTATTTTGTGCTTTCTTTTTTGTTTCAGGTATTATCCTAATTTCACAGCATGATAGTCAATCACATGGCCGTATTTTGGCCCTAGCCTTGCGTCTAGTCCGAGTGAAAGGTATTTAGCAACACCAACTGGCATTATCATTTTTTTCCAGCCAGGCCTCAAAGACAGAGGAGATACTACTCCATGGCCTGCCTCGTCAACAACCTTGAACCCTGCCTTATTCAACAAGCTCTTGAATTCTTCTGGCATGAAATTCTTTCTCAGGTAATCATCCTGCAATGCTCGAAGCTTCGGATTAAGCTTCTTAGTCCACCTTACATACATGGATTTGCCATTGCTTATGTTAACAAAGAGTTCTCCTGTTGGTTTTAGGACCCTGTATAACTCTCCAAGAAACCTTTCTGTGTCTTGGACATGCATGGTTATATCCATTGCTGTGATTACATCAAAATGTTCTGCCCTGAAAGGCAGCTCCTCAGCATTAGTAACATACCTTTCTGAGGGGATTCCCTGTTTGGCTATTATCTCTAGCATTTCTGGGTTTATGTCAGTGCTCACAACGCTATAGCCTCTATCGCAGAGCAGCTTACTGTATCTGCCTCTTCCAGCTCCAACATCAAGAGCTGTTCGCCCTTGTCCTTCACCTAGTTTGCTCTTCACAGAATCAAACATCTTTTGCAGGGTAAAATGTCTTCCATCAGCTTCTTTGTTCTCTGGGTCCCACCAGGAGCAATCCATGTTTGCAAAGATTAAATTCCCATTATTTCCATTATTAATTTTCCCAGTTACATTACCCTCAATTACCTTATCTTCAATTGATTGAATCATGCGAGTCCCTTCCATCAGATTTTTTTAGTTTCAAGTTAACTTTTTCATTTGTGTTGTTAGGAGTAATAGTGAGAATTAGGTTTTCTGAGCCTGAAAAATCTTTTTGAGAGATATTAGGAGCACCTACAACATAGTTGTATTTAATACTTCCTCGATTTTCTTTTTTTAGCAAATAAATCGGGGTTTCCCTTCCATCTTTGAAAAAATCCTGGTACATCAGAATGAATCCTTCTCCCTTTGGTTCCCTGGTAACAAATCCATTCTGTACCTTAAATGGTTCTGCTTGAACACGTTGGTACACTGGCTTAGGGAAATATTTTCTTGCTTCTTCCAATGAGGCAATCCTGATAAATCTGTCTTCCATATCAATTCCTAAGAACAGGTTAGTGCCATTGCAAGAAATATAGCCTTTGAGGATTTCAGGCATGTTTTTGAATTCTAATACACTCACATCATGATATGGAGTTTTGTAGAAGAGTATTTGGTAATGCTCCTTATCCCCGCTAAAAAATCTTTTTACGCCGCTGTCTGATAATACTTGGGGTTTGAAATGGTCAGTTTCATAGTTTTCATAATAATTCTTAGGCAGGGTGAAGTCTTGTTTCTTCTTTTTCAATTTTTCCAGAACATGCCCTGATCCTTTGATGAATCCTAATATTCTGGGAACTGTAAGCTGGTATACTTTGTAAAAAGGATAGGTCAAAACCGCAGGGATATATTTTTCTTTTTTAGGAAGCCCATTCAAAATTAGGTTGGCTGAGCTTAACAAGACATATGAGCCATAAAAAATACATGCTACTTCAGGGCCTACGTTTATGTGTCCAACAGGAGTGTTTACCATGGAAGGCAGATAGTCTATTCCTATTATTTTCTCTGCGATATTTGCAACGCTCATTGCCACAAAAGGAAGTCCTGCCAGCTTTAATGGATGTGCAAGCACATCAATGCCCCAGTGATAAATATAGTGATTGTAGACTTCCCTCATTTTATTTCTTTTCTTATTGCTTATAGTCGGGTTTCTCTTCATACTCAAGGATTCAAATAATACTTTTACTATGCTCTCATCCCACCAAATCCTCTGCTTGGTAAACTGCTTTAAGGTTCTGGGCCCTTCTGTTTCAACAACAAAATTAGGGTTATATATTATCCTGCCATTTTTTCTCAGTATCCTGATAGAGGTTTCATAGTCCTCTGCAAGAACGCTTCCTGAATGCTCTTTTAGGATGAGCTCAAGAGTCTTTCTCTCAAAAAAGCCGCATCCGCCTGACACTATAGTATCATCACGCAATGACTTTCTTCCGACCTGCATAGACATGTTATATTCGACATCCTGGAGCTTGGTAAGCAAGTTTTCATGCTTTACTCTCATGTTTACAGCAGCAGCATTTGCCTTGGTTTGCTGAAACCAGCTTATAGCTTCCTCAAGAGTCTGTCCTTTTCCCTTATACCTTTCAAGAAATGTTGTGTCAGGGTCCATGACAATAACAGTTTCTATGCTAGGGTCAAGATGGGTTAGTCCATGCCTTATCTCCTGAGGCTTATGCTTATTTATCAGGCACGGAATAACTTCTACTCCCAGCTCCCTGGCTTTTTCTACTGTATTATCAGTTGAAGCATCGTCTATGAATACAAGATTTTCCTTGTTCTTAGAATGTCTTTCCAATATTGAAGGCAGGCTTTTCTCAATATTATGCACTGACATAAGAATCTTGTAAGGCTGAGGAGGCTTGCTCACATCTATATGGTTTCCATTCACCTCTTTCAAGCACATAATTTTTCTGAATATCCAGTCTTCCCAATCAAACAAGGATGCAAAATAAGGAATGATGTTTTGTATCATTTTGATAGTGAGACCTATAAAAAAAGATCTATCCGACCCCCGGTTTAGTTTATTACATACTATTTGATTATACTACTTTCTCATAGTGATAACGCCGGGTATTTTTTAAATCTTGTGGTTTCACTCCCCCTCAGCTAGCCAAAGTCAAGGCTAAAACTAGAAAAAGCTTACCAACTCATATTGTCCAGTTCTGTTCAACACTTGATTTCATCCAGTAACCTTTGCCTGCTGTCATGTTTGTCAAGGTGTTTAGCCAGGGGAATGGAGCGGTTGTGTCATAACTCTTCCATTCATCAGTTGGTGTGTAGTAGCTCCAGACAACAATTGGTGTGGTCAAAGCGCTGATTGGATTAGGCATTGGTGCTGTTGATGAGTTGTAGCCGATGAAGTTCCAGCCAGGTCTGAACAAAATGGTTCTTCCTTTTTCTACAGTGCCATTTACACTTAATACCTGGTCTATATCTGTTTTTAGCCAGTAGGCTCTGCCGTAGTGCATGTCTGATAAGGTGTTTAGCCATGGGAAGGGAGCAAGAGTGTCGTATGAAGCCCATGAATCACTTGTAGCATTGTAGTACCAGATTACTATTTGCCCTGACAAGTCTTTTATTATATAAGCAACTGAGGAATTAACTGGTTGTAATGGCAAGCTGATAAGATTCCAGCCAGTATAGAGTTGCTGACTAAATGTATTTGTTAAGGGCACATTGAATGCAATGCAGTAATAGACCTTGTCCATCTTTGGGCTGGATATGAAGTCATAGTTGTCATAGTTAAGGACATCAGTATGGCAGTAGAATTCTGCGCTCACACTATTGTTTGAATCTTTGCCTGTAAATGGTAGATAGCCTTGTTTGAAAACCTCTCTTACTTCGATTTGTGAAGGTTTCTGAGAAACATTTACTTCTGCTTTTGCCTCCCCATTCTGGTCACTAGGGCCAAAGGTATGCCATCCTGTTTCTATAGGAGCTTCACTGCTATTGTCACCTGGATTGGTTGATGGATAGCTCCATTGGAATTGATAGCCTCCTTGGAGATGGCAGTTGGGGTGTCCTGCTAAATAGTTCTGTGCTGTGCTTGAGTTAATGTCTGGGCCTCCACTGCCCCAGTTAGGTAGGTCTGCCTCATTCTGGCATACAATCTTGTGAGCTATGACTGTTGCTGGGTACATGCAAAT
>CAYGYA010000018.1:0-4548 GCA_964354085.1 uncultured Methanosarcinales archaeon | reverse complement strand
CTTTCCAATGTCAGTCAGAATAACAAACCATTCTTTTTTCAGTGAGGTTTTTATCATATCCTTTCTTTTTTTCAAATTATCAAAAGCAAATTTCTCCTCGTCCTTGAGGCTTGCAACATCAATTTCTTCTTCTGAAATCTTTTTCAAGAATTTTTCTTCAATAGTTTCATTTTCCAGCATCACGTGGCACCGGTCTGTTGCGCTGATGACTCTATCACCGCCAACATTGCCGATGTTAATGGCCGCCTTACCCTTCAGAAGCCCTATGCAGGCGCTTATCTCTTCTTGGGAGAGCTCGGTCTCAATTCGTATCTTGTCCAGGGCTTTGGGATGGGTTTTGATGCACTTAAGAAACTCTTTTTCAGGCAATCCTTTTTTCAAGGCTTTTTTCCCGTTCTCACCTAATAAGATTATTTCTTTTACATCTTCGCTTATCTTGAGCACGTCCTTGCTCTGAAGCCACTGCAGCGCGCGCATAACCTCAACTTCCTTCATTTCACTCTTCTTCACAATCTCAGAGAAGACATTAGTATTCTTAAGAATAGGCACGACCTTTCTTTCAAGAGGATGCAACTTGCTTATTAATTCCTTGATATCTTCCATTACGTTAGTTATTACTGGGAAAGGTTATATAAAATTATTGGTTAAGAATTAATTCATCTTGCTTTTGTTTGTTGAGCTAGAGTGTACAATCCCGCAAGATGAGGAATCAGGCATTTACTCCAGGTCTCATAATTATCAAAAGCTTCTTTATCATTTATTAGCTTATCAATAGAAATCATTTCGCCTGAAATAACAGAAGATTCCTTAGGAAGGACTTCTCCTTGCGCATGGATAACAAAAACCAGCCCAAAATGCACTCTGTCAACAGGCTTACTGTAGTCAAGGATAGTCCCCGCTAATTTTGGCTTGGAAGAGCTTCCTTTGATCCTGACTTCTTCACTAACTTCCCTTCTAAGACAGTTTTCAATATATTCAGGAGCATCTCCTTCATCTATATGCCCTCCTACTCCTAATGAATGCTTGCCAAAAAGCCTTTTTTCACCGAATTTTTTTATGTCTGAAGCCCTCACATATGAGAAAACAGCACGATCTTTTCCAAAGAAGACAACATAAGGCACTGGTTGGAGTATCAGCTCATCAAATTCACAATCATACCTGGAATGGAAGAATCCTTTTTCAACTGCTCGGTAAAGCTGTGGAATTTTTTCTTTCTGCAATAATTCGAAGCCAGGAGTGTTATCTCTGAAACTAGCTAATATTTTAGCATCTTGCGCTAATACTGTCCTATCTAGCTTCCTGTAGTTTCTGGCTGCAAAATTAAAATCAAATGGTTTAAAGAACTTTGCTGGCCTTGGACCTGTCTGCTCAAAATAATTTGAGCCAATTGCCCATCCATAGAGTTTATCAGGCAATCCGGTTCTAAACACATCCAGCTTGCTCACAGGCATGCCATCAACAAGCTCCATTCCTGATAATTCATCAGACCTGACTTCAAAAACCAGATCCCCTTCAAAGCCATTATCTATAAATCCTGCAAAATGTAGTGGCCCAGTTAAACCTATGTGTGAATGGCTTTTAAGTTCAACATTAAGATGAGGGGGTACTTTTAGCACTTCTTTTGAAGAAAACAAGTAGTGTTCCCCTCTTCTGATCATTATGTTCTTGTCGCTTTTTATTGGCTCAAAGAAAAGCTCCGCCTCATATTCCTCTTTTTTCTTTAAGTCAATTGGTGTCGGATTATGCCTTGCTCTAAGCCCCACAATGCCTCCCGTATTTTCACCTGATAAATCAAGATGTATTTGAAGCCCATCTGTTATTATTGGCTCTGAAGCAACCAGTTTTTTCAGTCCCTTGTTATACATTAACGGATTCTTTTTGCATTCCTCTTCCAGCTCTGAAGAAGTTAATTGTGCGTTTTGCCCTTCAAAGAATCTTATCTGGTTTAGTGAAAGCCCGGGATAAATAATCATGTTAAAGACGTGCGGCTGAACTAATAACCACAAGCTTAATTCATCTCCTGTTTTGTACTGAGCATTTATCTCGTCAAAGCAAAGATTGTAGTCTGCTAGCATACGTGTATGCAAGAATATCCTCCCAAAGCTACTTTTGGGTGAAGACTTAACGTGCTCTCCCTTGTTTAGAACCATTCTTTCTTCAAGAGGGATAAGGTAGGTAAATCCTTTTTTTATTTCAAAACCATTAGATGTATTTTCTTTTTTTCTTCGTCTTCCAGGCTGCCGCAAAAGTGTTTGATATATCTGTTCATTAGGTTGTGGTCTGAATATTCCTCCCGTTTCTGTGTCAAGAATGAACAGCTCGCTACCAATTACTGGCTCAAAAGAAGATGGTTGGATTCTGGCTTCATCAAAAGAAGGAACTATCAGGGTCGGTTTATCTGCTTTAATTTTAGCTCTGATTTCCTGGGAATTTAAACAAAACCCCAGAGTTTTTTCTAATGTCATATGTGAAGCTAGGAAATAAGAAGGCTATTAAATATGTTTCTATTGCAGAGTGATTCTAGTTAGGGGATAATTAAATAAAAAGAAAAGAATAGAAAAAATAAAAAATTTTATTTTTTTACTTACGCTTTAACCTTCTTTTTCATGTCCTTCCAGGCTATATCAAATAATTCCTCAAGGGCTTTTGCAAAGAAAGGCGTGTTTATCCATATGCCGATGTCATAGGTCGGGTGGACTTCTGCGTCATCCATCACCATGAAGATGAGCTCTTTACTGTCCACAACAACAATCCTTGCCTTGGCGTCAGTATGCCTTATTTCAGCAATTCCTGCCATATCCTTGACAACCTTTTCAGCTTCTTTGCTGTTGAGCGGAGCAGCAATCCTTATCTTTACTCCTCTCTTCTTGATTTGCTCAAATACAGGCATTAATCCCTCGATTTTTCTCAAAAGGCCTGCCGATGTGGTCATGATAGTGACTGTTTTCTCAGCATTCCTAATGGTCAGCTCAAGGTGGTTATACAGGTTATGTCTGCCTTTTAATGAGCCTGACAAGTCTGATGGCTCTACAAGCTCAACACCCTGTGTGTGCAGAGAATTAAGCTCCTGGATAACATCTGTCTTCTTGAGATCCTCAAGCCTCTTAATGCTATCATCTGCTTCCTGTTTCATGTTCTTCTTGACTCTCTCAACCACTTCAGTTGGCTGGACAGCTATGTACTCTATAGGTTTGCCGAGCTTCATTATTACAAAGCCTTTCTTTTCCAGGCTTTCTAGAATATCATAGCTCCTGCTTCTTGGCACATTAGCTATGTCGCTTAACTCACCTGCTGTGCTCACCCCTCTGGAGAGAAGAGCGGTCCATATCTTCACTTCGTACAAGTTAAGCCCAAAATACCTTCTTAACTTGCTCAGAAACTCTTCTTTCACAATCATATTTCTACCTCCTAAAAGTAGGACTGATCACCCCTTTTTAATACCAAAGACTCATAACTACTATTTATATGTTACTGTTTTTTACGCTTATGCAATAGTTTCAAAATCAAGACTACTGAGGAGATATAAAAAAGATGTATGAATAAGTATGATGATGATTTTTTATAAATTTAAAACATAGAAAAGTTCGCCAGGAATCTCAAAGATTTGGGTTTTGTAGCCAAGCTTTCTAACCACCCTTTCAAACCATGCTCGTTTCTCTTTTTTAATTGTTTTTTTGCCTCCCAGGCTCTTGGTTGAAAAAGAAACAACTATACATTCAGCTTTTATTTTTGTTAGAAGCGCTTCGCTATTGCCCCATTTAACAGTTTCTAATGAGTCAAGGGTTTTGAACAAAAAAACAACATCTGTGCCTTTTGTCATTTCGCTGGCTTCATCTTTTATTAAATCCACTTTTTTTGTATAACCATTTACGTTCATCATCTCAAAATAATCTTGAATAAATTCAAGGTCTTTTTCAGCAAGGTCACAGGCAACATATTCTGGTTTGCAGCCAAGATAAGGATAGCTAAAAGGGTTTAAGCCACAGGCAAAATCAACAAGCTTTTTTGGAATTCCTGTAATCTCAAATATTTTCTTATAAACCGCAGAATAATATGGCAGTCTCTCCTGGCTGGACTTATGTAACGCTAGGATTTTATTGTGGTTTTCTAGCGAGGGATTTTTTTTTAGCTCTTCTAAGAGCTTAAACCTTTTCTTGTAATCATCTTGTATGAAAACGCCATAGACTTCCCTCAGCTTTGTTCTTATTTTCTTTATTATTTCCTCATGCTCTTTTGAGCGCCTGAACTTAGGGTATTCTGTGTTTTTTAGTTTTTCAGCAATCACTTTGTTTTTTGCCAGAAATAAATTGACTTTTTCTAGAACAAAATCTTCATTCAGGTTATTAAGCTCTTTTTTTGCAAGAACGTCCTTGACAACAAGACTTACCTTGTTTATTGCATTTTCCATCTTAGAATCCCAGCCATTCCCCCTAATCCCCTGAGTTTTTGCTCTGCCTCTTCTGTGCTAAGGATGTGTACGCTAGCGCCTGTTTGTTCTGCTAATTTCATTACTTTCTCAACTTCAAGGTGCTTGCCATCTTCTCTTGC
>CAYGYA010000017.1:0-69158 GCA_964354085.1 uncultured Methanosarcinales archaeon | reverse complement strand
ATTAGTGTCATCAAGGGTAATGTTCATAGTCTCTGTTTTATTCTCAATACTTCTACTATCATTTGCTGTAGCATTGAGGTAATATGTTCCATCTGGCAAGCTAGTGAAGTTGATATAGAGTGGTGAGCTTGAGCTGGTGCTGCTATTGATTAAGCTTCCTGTTGAGTTGTACAAATACACCTTTATCTTGTCCAAGTATGATGAATTAGCTGTGACATTCGCAGCTATCCAGTTCTGCGGTTGGAACCCGGTTTGGGTTGTTGGGTCTGTAAATAAGACACTTGGCGCAGTGTTGTTCTGCTCAGTACCATTCGTAGTTGTTGGCTCTGTTGATACTATGTACCTTATCTGGAAGTCGTCGAAATATGTGACGTCTGCTTGTCTTGAACCTCCTATCCCGACATAGCCGTTGGTCCTTGCAGTTCCTGTTCCAAAGGTTCCATTAGACCAGTTGGTGGGCTCTGTATCATTTATTCTCCATACCTTGAATCTTCCTTGATTAGCTGTGGCGTTTATCACTTTGAATTTCATATAGTAGGAGGTATTCAAAGACCAGCTGAAAGCAGTAGATGTCCCCCATGATCTCAGGTCATTTAGTAAATCTATTCTGGTCTGGTCTTGATGGAACAGAACGCAGTAGCCTCCTCCTGTGCTGTTCATGTCCTGAGACAGACCCATCCTTGCTGCGTCATTGTTGCCGGCCCAGTATGTTACATTAATTTTTATTTGCATCTCTACATCACTCACATTAGAGCCCAAGGGTTTGACTATGAGCTTTTGTGGGTCTGCTGAAGCTCCTGTGTTCTTCAGCATATTGCTTACTCTTGCCCAGGTTCCATCCCCTGTCTTATTGTAAACAGATTCATTAGTGATATTCCCATTGTCTATTCCCGTAAAGTCATCAAACCAGAGATAGACCCTGCTCTTATTTGCAGGCGGATTGCTCGCTAATGAGTTTCCATAGTAGACAGAATAGTTAGAATCTGTTGATGAAGCAGTTATTTGTTTCTGTATTCTGAACCAGATTTCTGTGCTATCATTGTTGAACTGAGTGGTATTTATCCTGTCAATCTCAAGGTTATTGGTTCCGTTCCAATAGACTATTCTCACATCATCGCCGTCGCTCAGGAACTTGGAACCTGCTGTATTCATGACTATCTTGACAGAGTAGTTCTGCAACAAGCTCGATGCCATATTATTTGTTATATTGATTTGTTTTCTGTAAGTATAAGAGATATTCCACCAGGGCTCTGCACTTGCAAGAGGCAGCACTGCAAAGAGCATTAAGACTAGAAGGAAGGCTAATCCGATTATCTTTTTCCTTTCTCCTTCCTTCTTATTCTTGTAGCTGCTCATTTTTTATCGTGCTTCCTCATTTTGGCAAGGCCGTAATGGTAGGCTTTCAGGTGCATTATTCCTGTCTGCTCTTGTATCTCGCTCAAGGATTTTCCTGATTGCATTGAGTGGATGATGCTGCTATTCCTGATAATCTGTGGGCTCACTCCAGAAATTCCTGCTTTCTTTGCATAATCCTTTATCAGCTGGAATATTCTTTTGTCAGAAATCTGGCTGGACTGCCGTGTTGAGAACAAGAAGTCTTCTCCAGACAGCTTGTTCTCATCGACAAATTTCTTTATGTGCAAACTTAGCTCCGGGCTTATATTAGAAATCCTTTTCCTGTTGTTCTTTGTGTTTTTGGCCTCAATAATTACAGAATTAGTTGTAAACTCAAAATCATGGATTTTCAGGCTGGTTATCTCCTTAAGAATGCACCCTGTTTCATATAGAAGGTCAAAAATTATCAGGTGCTGAGAGTTGCCTATTTGGCCTCTGATATCTCTTATTTGTTCTTCAAGCAGATAGGCTTTTTCTGTCAGGTTCCTTATTCCTGCCTGCTCCTTGGTCTTGTCTGCTGATTTGGTCTTGATAAATCTGAACTGAATATGGATTTTTCTTAAATAGGAAGGGGTTATCTTGATTTTTAGAAGCCTTAGAGAGTGAGCTTTTATTATCTGGCTCACCCTCTTTTTTGTTATTTGCTTGCTCTCTCTCGAACTAAAAACATACTCATTTTCCTTTCTGATAAAAGAATTTAGCTGTAAACTCAAATCTGGCGGCAATTTTACAAATCTTTGCTTTTTTCCTTGGCCTAGGCGTATAGAACTAATTGTAAACTCAAAGTCTTCTGGCTTTATGTTTATGAGCTCTTGTGTAGAGCACCCTGTTTCTAGAAATAGTCTGAAAATGATTTGATCACGTTCATTAGAAATCCTTTTGGCTATTCTTCTAAGTAGGAAGATTTGGTCTGTTATTGCAATTCTTGCATAGCTGTCGCTATTTTGTTTCACTTTTAGGCCTATGGAATTAATAGAGCTCTCGCTAAGATTGTTCTTCACGAGGCTCTTTACCAGCAGATCCCTTCAATTGGGTTTTATTATCTGCTGAAGCTTGTTTTTTCTTGCCGTTGCTTTTTTGAGTTTACTATTTTTTATAAAAGGTAAATCTAATAATAAATTTAAATTAGTTTATTTCTTATTTTTCTAGTCATAATAACACGCCAAATGCTCTATTATTTAGTTTACTATTTAGTATTATAAACTAACTAATATTTAAATGTTACGTTTTTGTATATTAGTCTATAATAAGCCATTCCTTTATCTTATTTAAGTAAATTGATTCACTAATTAATTAATTACTTAACTATTTGTTTTTCATGCTGAGTGATCTTCCTTAACATTTTTAAACACAACAGTATTTCTTTTATTTATGAGGATTATCAACAAGGACGAGCTAAAACTTGATGCCAAGCTATGGAAAGAGCTAAAGAAGAGCGTGTTCATCTATCCAACAGACACAATATATGGAATTGGATGCGATGCAACTGACACCAAACTTGTTCAAAAAATAAGAAGAATAAAACAGAGCTCTGAGCAGCCATTCTCAATAATAATCCCTAACAAGAACATGATATTCCAGTACTGCCGAACTGATAAGAAAACCAATGACTGGGTAAAAAAATTACCAGGGCCATACACCTTAATATTTAATGTAAAGAAAAAGTTTGTTGCAGACAATGTCAACCCCAAAGGAAACACCATCGGCATAAGGATTCCTAATCACTGGTTCTATGACTGCATAAAGAAGATGAAGGTTCCGATTGTTACAACAAGCGCCAATATAAGCGGAGAAGACTTCATGACCAGCCTTGAAGACCTTGACGAGGACATAAAGAGGCAAGTTGACTTTGTGATTTATGATGGACCAATAAAAGGCAGGCCATCAAACATCATTCACCTTGAAAAAGAAGTAGTGGAGATTGATGAGAGGAGCAAGCCAAGCGTCAGGGAAAAACTAAGGTCTATCAAGAGAATAATAAAGAACAGGAAAACATACAAG
This sequence comes from uncultured Methanosarcinales archaeon, assembly GCA_964354085.1. Lineage (GTDB taxonomy): Archaea > Nanobdellota > Nanobdellia > Woesearchaeales > SM23-78 > SM23-78. The sequence continues at coordinate 65,762 of CAYGYA010000017.1, read as the reverse complement.
ACCCTTAGTAAATTAAAGAACAAATTCAAAAAATAAAAAAAAGATTGATTATTCTAAAAAGGCATATACCTATGAAAACAAAAAGAGATAAGCTCAGGATTTTTAGCGCAGGAGACATTCACGGAGACACAAGGCTGGCTGAGAAACTCGCAGTCGAAGCCAAGGAAAAGCATGCTGATTTGGTTGTGCTGTGCGGAGACCTGACTTTCTTTGAGAAAAGCACTGATAATATAATAGGGCCTTTTAAGAAGAGAAACTTAAAGGTTTTATTAATCCCTGGCAATCATGAGACTTTAGCAACTGCTGACTTCCTGGCAAAGGTTTATGATGTAAAGAACATCCATGGCTACAGCGTCAAGTACAAGGACGTAGGCATATTTGGGGCAGGAGGAGCAAACATAGGCATAAGCCAGCTTTCTGAAAAAGAAATATATGACATGCTAAAGAAAGGATTTGAATATATTAAGTACCTTGACAAGAAGATAATGGTGACGCATGTTCATCCTTCTGACACAAAGATGGAGAAGTTCACCCAGTTCTTTCCAGGAAGCACAGGAGTAAGAAGAGCCATAGACAAGTTCCAGCCAGACATCCTCTTATGCAGCCATGTGCACGAAGCAGAAGGGCTTGAAGAGAAGATAGGCAAGACAAGAGTCATAAATGTTGGCAAAAGAGGAAAGATTATCGATGTATGATGATAATCAAGAAATAATCGTCCCTACAAAATTCTTTTCTTCAAGAAGATTATTCAGGTTATCAAGGTCTGCTCCGTTGATGATGTAAACCTTCATCTTCTGCTTCTCTGCTTCTTCGCTGGCAACAGGGTCAAACGGGCTGCTAAGCCCAGGATTCCATTTCTCACCGAACATTTTCCTGTAATCCTTCCAGCTCAGTGTCTTGTAAGGCTTGGCATCCCCGTATTTTGCAGGATCTTTGTCATAAACATAGAAAATGTTTGATAGGTTAATTATTTTCTTCACTTTAAACTGCTTTGCAAGGAGAACAGCATCATAGTCTGTGCTAAAGCCAGGCTTCCAGCCAGCAGCCACAAGGATTTTCTCCTTAAAATCAATTTTTTCAGCAGGGTGCTTGATGATTTGAGGATGAGCATATTCCTTGAAAATAGTCCTTACAAGATGAGCATTAATCCTTGTTGCATGAATGCCTAGCCAATCCAAGTCCTCGTTATCAAGCAGCCCAACTTCTCTTGCAGCAAACTGGTAGTTCCTTGCAGTCTTGCCGCCGCCTGTTATCAGGACAAATCTTTTTCCCTTCTTAATCTGCCCAATAACTATCTCTTTTAACTTCTTAAGAAAAGCTATGTCAATACTGTCAGGACAGATAAGGCTTCCACCAACACTTATTACGATTATCTCATTGCTCATAACTACCTACCCTCATAAACACCCTGCTTATTCCTTATTTGACTCTTATAAATATTTTTTGCTTATGATACAAAATATCAATCTACAAAAAATATTTAAAGAATGTTAGCCATAAACATAATCATGAGGCTTTACGTTATCACAGGAGGGCCTGGTTCAGGCAAGACAACACTTCTTGAGGAATTAGAAAAAAGAAGATATATGATTGTTAAGGAAGCTGCCAAGGACATTATTCTTGAAGAGCAAGGAAAAGGAGTTAAGGAACCCTGGCTTCAGACTAATTTCCAGGAAAAAATAGTTGACTTACAGCTTAAGAGAGAGGGTGAGCTTCTAAGAGGCAATGCGGTTGTTTTCATTGACAGGGGAATTCCTGATGGCTTGGCGTATTGCAGGTTTAGGAATCAGAAAGTGCCAAGAAACCTTTACCTTGCAATGAAAGTATGCGATTATGAAAAAGTCTTTTTGCTTGAGAAGTTGCCTAATTATGAAAAGACAGGATTCAGGGCTGAGGAAGAAGAAGATGCGAAAAAGATTTCTGAGCTTATCAAGCAGGTGTATGAGCAACTCGATTACGAAGTGATTGTTGTCCCTCCTCTAGCTGTTAAGGAAAGATCTGACTTTGTGTTTAAACATCTCTAATGTTTACCAGAAACATTTAATAATAAGAACAGAACTAAATTCATCACAATGATCAAGAAATACATAATAACAGGCCCTTCTTGCGCTGGCAAATCAACTCTAATTCAAGAGCTTGAAGCCAGAGGCTTTCATGTTATCAAGGAACTTGCCAAGTCACATATTCTTGAGCAGCAAGAAAAAGGCATTAGTGAGCCGTGGCTAAGACAGGATTTCCAGCCAGCTCTGCTCAGGTCGCAGTTTGAGCATGAATCAAGAATCCCAGAAGGCACTAGTATTGTTTTCCTGGACAGAGGAGTGCATGACATCCTGGCTTTTTTTCTGCATAGAAAACAGGAAGTACCAGAAGAACTTGCAAAAAAAGCCAAGAATTACAAATATGAAAAAGTCTTTTTCCTTGAGCCCTTGAATTTCTTTGACAAGGAAGGCTTCAGAGCTGAGAAAGACAGGGATGAAGCCAAGGTTATTTCAAGGTTAATCAAACAAGCATATGAGAGCAAAGGCCATGAGATAATAATGATTCCAGCAGTTAGTGTGAAAGAAAGAGCAGAACTAATTATAAATAACCTCTGATTTCTATTCTGGAGAGTTTGTCTAAGGATTTCTAGCCCTTTATAACGCCAATAGGTCTTAGCTTTGCTACCAAGTTGCCTATGCCTGCTTCATGGCTTACCTTAACTACTTCATCAATGTCCTTGTAAACAGCAGGAGCTTCTTCAGCCACTCCTTTCATACTGCCTGACCTGAGATAGATGCAGTGATCTGCCAAGTCCTTCTTTATCTGCTCTCCCCTGAAGCTTCTAAGAGCTTCTGTCCTGCTCATCACTCTTCCTGCTCCGTGAGCAGTGCTTCCAAAGGTCTCATCCAAAGCCCCTTGTGTGCCGACGAGCAAGTAGCTTGATGTTCCCATGCTTCCAGGGATAATAACAGGCTGACCAACACTCCTGTAAACCTCAGGCACATCAGGATTGCCTGCTGGCAAACTCCTGGTAGCTCCTTTTCTGTGAACATAAACTTTTCTCTTAGTTCCGTCAATAATATGCTCTTCAATCTTCGCAATGTTATGTGCAACATCATAAACAGTTTTTATATTCTCAGGCTCTATTCCAAGAACTTGCTTAAAGCTCTTCCTGACCTGGTGAGCGATTATGTGCCTGTTAGCCCATGCATAATTAGCACTTGCAGCCATTGCCCCAAAATAATTCTTAGCCAGCTGAGTGCCTGCTTTTGCATAAATCAAATCCTTCTCAGGCAGACTCTTTGCAAGTTGAGGATCTGCTTCTTCCATTTCTCTCAGGTAATCAGAGCAAACCTGATGTCCTAATCCTCTTGAGCCGCAGTGAATCATCACAGTAACCTGTCCTTCTTGTGTTATGCCAAAAGCCTCTGCTACTTTCTTGTCATAAATATGCTCGACAAACTGCACTTCAAGAAAATGATTGCCTGCTCCTAGTGTGCCGAGCTGCTCTCTTCCCCTTGACTTGGCTCTTTGGCTTACTTTACTGGCATCAGCATCTTTCATGCTTCCTCCTTCTTCGCAGCGCTCCAAATCCTCTTTGAATCCATAGCCTTGCTCAACAGCCCATTCAGCTCCTCTGTTAAGAACATCATCAAGCTCCTGATTGTTAAGGCGCAAGAAGCTCTCACTACCTACGCCGCTAGGAACATTCCTGAACATTGACTCAATTAGCTCCTTAATCTTAGGCTCAACATCCTCTTTCTTCAGAGGAGTGGTTAATAAGCGAACTCCGCAGTTAATGTCAAAGCCAATTCCTCCAGGGCTGATGCATCCGTTCTCAAAGTCAAGGGCAGCAACTCCGCCAATACTAAAGCCATAGCCCTGATGAGCATCTGGCAGCATGATACTCTTGCCATAAATTCCTGGCAAGCAAGCAACATTCATCCCCTGCTGTAGGCTAGAATCCTCACCGAGCTTCTTCATAAGCTTTTCACTGGCATAAATCCTGACAGGAACTTTCATGCACCCAGATTTCTCTATCTCAAACAAGTGATCATTAATCTTTTTAGGACTGATTTTTTCTTTTTGCTCTGACATGATAACACCTCGATAATGTGAGAATAAGATGATGGTTTAAAAAGGTTATTGAACCTAAAAGCCATTTCTAACTCTCTACTCAATACAAAACTTTATATATTCAAGAATTCAGGGTTTATTGTATGGATTTGAATGTTAACCAGATTATCCAGAAAGTCAAGCTCTGGTTTAACCAGACTCTTATTAAGGTGCAGGCTTATTTCAAGAGCCTGACACAGTACGAGCTCTACGCCTGGATAGGTGAGGGAGTAGGCTTTGTAATGGTTCTGATATCACTCATTACCTGGTGAAAAGAGGACTGAGGGTTTAAAAAGAGAAAGGCTTATATACTCTTAGTGTCATTTAATAATAAAAGAGGAGGGTGAAATGGGACAACAAAAAAGTTTGTGCTTTTTTGAGCCCCATACACTGAGGTGAATTATGGGACAGCAAGAAGTTTATGATTTTCTATGCAAGAACAAAGGCAAATGGTTCACTTCAAGGCAGATATCTGAAAGGCTCAAGGTGAGCATTGGCTCAGTAACCATGTCTTTGAAGAAATTGCGAAAGACTAATCTCATAAGGTACAGAAACACTGGAAAGAGAAACACTTACCAGTACACCGTTGGCAAGCGATAAAGGCATTATTTTTTCTCCTTTACCCAAAACGTTTATAAAATAGATTAGACTCTGGGGTTTTAGAATGGCTGGAAAGAAAAAAGGCGAAAACAAGGAGCAAGAAAGCATGAAGAGCCAAGCAGATGGTAGCATAAAGTTGAAATTCCCTGACAGCTCAGAAGCAGAATTTGCTAAGGGAACCATTGCTCAGGAAATTGTTAAGCAGCACTTCAGGAAACAAGCAGATAAAGTTCTAATTGCAAAGCTGAATGGCAAAGCAATTGATTTGTCCCTGCCTATCACAGAGGGCGGAGATTTCAGCGTCTTGACCTTTGATGATAAGGAAGGAATGGATGTTTTCAGGCATTCAAGCAGCCATGTGATGGCATTAGCTGTCAAGAGGCTGTATAAAGACGTGAAAGTAGCTATCGGCCCTAATATTGAGGACGGATTCTATTATGATTTTGATAATTTAAAGATTAGTGATGAGGACTTTGCAAAGATAGAGGATGAGATTAAGAAAATAATCCATGAGAAACTGCATTTTACAAGAAGAGAAATAACCAGGGAAGAAGGGCTTAATCTGTTCAAGGATGAGCCTTACAAGGTTGACTTGATAAATGATTTGCCAGTTGGTGAAAAACTAACCACTTACAAGCTCGGAGAATTCGAGGACTTATGCAGAGGACCGCATGTCCCTAGTTCTGGCATCATAGGAGCGATAAAGTTGCTCAAACTAGCAGGAGCCTATTGGAGAGGAGACAGCACCAAGAAGATGCTCACAAGAATTTATGCAATAAGCTTTCCTGACAAGAAGATGCTTGCAGATTATTTGGCAAGGATTGAAGAAGCAAAAAAGAGAGACCACAAGAGAATAGGCCGGGAAATGAATCTTTTCAGCTTTCACGACGAAGCTCCAGGCATGGTTTTCTACCATGATAAAGGAAATTTCATATGGACTGCTCTTGTTAATTACACAACAGAACTAATGCTCAAGAGAGGCTACCAGATAAACAAGACGCCAATGATATTGAACAAGAACTTGTGGATTCAGTCAGGCCACTGGGACCATTACAAGGATAATATGTACTTTACCAAGGTTGATAATGCTGACTTTGCAGTCAAGCCAATGAACTGCCCAGGCAACATCCTCATCTACAAAACAACACTTCATTCTTACAGGGAACTGCCGATAAAGGCAGGAGAATTCGGGCTTGTTCACAGGCATGAATTATCAGGAGTGCTTAACGGCTTGTTCAGGGTCAGATGCTTTACCCAGGATGATGCCCACATATTCTGCACAGAAGAGCAGATTGAAGAGCAAATCCAGGAACTCATTGACTTCATGGCAGAGATGTATAGCACATTCAAGTTTGAATATCACATGGAATTATCAACGCGCCCAGAAAATGCTATGGGAGATCCAAAGCTGTGGGATCTTGCAGAGAGCAAGCTAAAAAAAGTCTTGGATAGCACTGGCAAAAAATATAAGTTAAATGAGGGAGAAGGCTCATTCTACGGCCCAAAAATAGATTTCCATCTCAAGGATGCTATTGGAAGGACATGGCAGTGCGGCACAATTCAATTAGATTTCCAGATGCCTGAGAAATTCGACCTGACCTATGAAGGAAAGGATGGTTTTAGGCACAGGCCAGTAATGATACACAGGACAATAATAGGCAGCACAGAAAGATTCATGGGAGTATTGCTAGAGCATTTTGCAGGCAAGCTGCCGCTATGGATAAGCCCGATACAAATCAAGATACTGCCAATAGCAGACAGGCACATGGAATATGCAAAAAAAGTTGCTGATGAGATGCGCAAAGCTGGCTTGAGAATTGAGGTTGATGAGCGCTCAGAAAGCACTAACAAGAAAGTCAGGGATGCTCAGGTTGAAAGAGTTAATTATATCCTTGTTGTCGGGGATAGAGAAATAGAGAATCACAGCGTTAATGTTAGGACCAGGAACAGCGAAGTGCTTGGAGAGAAAAAAGTTGATGAGTTCATCAAAGAGCTGCTTCTCGAGGTTAAGGATAAAGCAATCAAATAAACAGAAACAGGTATTACAGAGTGGATAGTTATCTGTGCTTGAGTTTGTTATGACGATTAATGTTATTTCTACTTCTTCTTTTTCTTACTTTTCTTGGCAGACTTTTTCTTAGCAACCTTCTTCTTTGGCTTAACCTTTTTAGCAGGTTTTTTCTTAACTGCTTTTTTCTTTACAACCTTCTTCTTGGCTTTCTTGACAGCTTTTTTCTTAGCTGCCTTTTTCAAAAAACTCTTGTTTTTTGAACCAGCAAGTTTTTTACTTGCTGTTTTCTTAGGCTTTGCTTTTTTCTTAACAGGTTTCTTCTTAGCTTTTTTCTTAGCTGGCTTGGCCTTTTTCACAGCTTTCAAAAAACGCTTGTTTTTTGAACCAGCAATTTTTTTACTTGCTGTTTTCTTAGGAGCTGGCTTTGAAGCTTTCTTTCCTTTCTTCTCTGCTTGTTCCTCATCAAAAGCCTTATCATACACATCAGCAGGTTCCTCTTTCTTCTCTTCCTCTGACTCATAGCCTGCCATAAAGGCTTCTTCCTCAGGCTTAATCTCATCGTCTGTCATGAGATCCTCCCTTCCTTCCTCGTCATAAACTCCAGTTATATCTTCTTGTGGTTCTTCATCTTCAGGATGCATAAATATTACCCCTTAAACCTTAAACCTAACCTTTGAGGAGGTTATTTTTATAGTTTTCGGATTTTGCCGGAAATAGTTAGAAACTGCCTATTTGACAGGTAAGCTACCTTTTTGTCAAACAATTTATCAGGCAGTTTAAGTTCAGAAACCTTTTCTTTTGCTTGTTTTTGAGTTAATTTCTCAATCCTTACAAACGCTTCAGCCAGCGCGTTAAAGACTTTCTTATCTTCTTGCAGCACAAACTCTTTTATTATTTGCTCTGCGAGGCCTAACTGGGCTTGTCTTTTTTTAAGCAGGATAACGACTGAGTCTGTTCTTGGCATTGGTTCAAAAAACCATCTGGGAACATCAACAACTTTAGTGACATCAAAGAAAACCGGGATTATGACTGACCATTTGCTGTCCTTGCCTGTTAATATATTGTAGAAGTTCTTGCCTATTAATAATACTGTAATTTCAACTCTTGTTCTTAAGAGCTTGCCAAACAAAGGCTCTGTTATATTATAAGGTATATTGGCAACTATTTTGTTAAAATTAATCTTGTCAATGAGCTCAAGAGCATTGCCGTATTTTACTTCAACATTAGCTGGCATCTTGTCAAGAAATAGCTTGAATTCTTCATCTAACTCTATTGCCACTACTTTTTCTGCTTTTTTAGCCAGCTCAGCAGTTAGTATTCCCTTGCCAGGGCCTATTTCCAAGATTGCATCATCCGGCTTTATTTGCGCAGCATCAACTATCTTGCCAAGAACATTCTCATCTTTTAGAAAATGCTGGTCTAATTTAAGAGGAGGAATCATGCTTTCTTCTCTTCTATTATTTTATTATCAACTTTTCTTTCAGAATGCTTGAGAGCTGTCTTAAACAGGATAAGATTTTCTTGTTTTAATTTCTCTAACTGCTTATCCTTTCTAACAAGCTCTTCTTCAAGGTATTCTATCTTCTTTTTCAGGACAGCAACATCCTCTTTTTTATCAGCGTGCTCTTTTTCTTCTTTCAAAGATTTCTCTTCTTTATTATCCTTATTATCCTTATCTTTAGCCATCATATAATATATAGTGTGCATAATTGCTTTTAATAATTTTCTGTGTTTGCCGTAATTTTTTCGTTTTTTCTTTGCGAGGGTTTATTAATGGGTGGTTCCATTCTTTTTTTCATGAAGATGAACAATAACAACATTCTCATCCTAAAGCACCTCAGGAATAATGCGAGAAAGAACTTCAGCGAGATAAGCAGGGAGACAGGCATCCCAGTCACAACTGTTTTTGACAACTACCAGAAGCTTAGAAAAAACAAGGTCATAACCAAGCACTCATCCTTCATTGACTTCAGGAAAATAGGCTTCTTCTACAGGAATTTTGTTTTTGTCAAGAGCAGGAACAAGAAAGAATTGCTCAGCTACCTTGACGACCAAAAGAACATCAATTCTGTGTTCAGAATCAGCACTTATGATTACCTTATTGATGCGATTTTTCCCACAATGAAAGAATTCTATATCTTTCTTGATGAACTCAGAAACTTCAACATCCAGAAGCTAGAGCACCATGACGTTGTTGAGCACATAAAAAAGGAAGAGTTCTTTAATGAGTGATTTTTGATCAGGTCTATTCTGTGTTTATTTCAAGCATGATTTTATTGTGCGATTTATAAGCCTCTTCCGGACAACCTGTTAATTCTTTCGGGTTTTGTGCTTTTTCTCCGATTTTTTCGCAGGAGCCTATTTTAAACACCTCACCTAAACAGAATTCTGTAAAAAGAATTAAAACAAAATGGAGGGATGGTACAATGAATGACTTTTTTAAAAAAGATCCGAGCCTGGACCAGGTTACTGAAAAGGAAATAAGAGCTCAGATGAGCCAGCAATTAAGTGGCCAACCAAAGAAAAAGCATATTCTAAGAAAAACACTGATAGGAGCTGGCACAGTAATAGCTGCTCCTGTTATATTAGCAGGTTATGTCGGCTCTAAGGCTTATAAGTTTGTAAAATATAAGAAAGGGCCTGAGAAGAATGAGAGAGGCTTTCTAGGGAAAGCTGTTGCTCTTACAACAGTGATTGGATTATCATACGGAGTCTGCCATATAAGGGAAGTTGTTGACAAGATAGGAGGAGCTAAAACCTATGTGGTCGAAGAGGTAAAAGAAGGCTATGAAGGAATAAAAAATTCTCTTGACAACAAGGAGAAAGTTAAGCAGGCAGAAGAAAAGAGCAAACAGACAGAGCAAGAGCTTCAGAAACAAAAAGACTATACTAAAAAAGAGCTTGATGCAAAAGAGAATGAAAAAAGGAATATCATAGGCGAATTAGAAAAAACTACTGGCATGAAATTCGAGTACAAGAACCAGTTGGAACTTGCTACTAAGGAAACTGAAAATCTTAAATTTGAGAATGAGCAACTAAAGAAAGCAATCACAACCAGCCCAAGCCTGGAAAACAGGGCAGAGGGAGAAGAAGAAAGCCTAGCTCCTTATATAAGAGAACAAGGGCAATCAAGTAATAAGATTCTTGGAGTTTTTGTTCAGACAAGAGGAGAAACTCTGGCAGGAATAGCGCAGAAATACACAGGCGGTTCATCAAACTGGAGAAAGCTCGCAGAGTATAATAATATGAGCATAGAAAGCACTCGAAATGGTCCCAGGATTGAAATTCTCATGGGCGACCTGGTAGTCATACCTGAAGAATACACAACCCAAGCAAGCCTGGAATCATTTGAAAAAGGCAAAGAGCCTAAGAATTCTTTTGTAAAAAAACAAGGAGAAAGTTTGGCGCAAGCAATGGTAAGGAACAACATAAGCCTCAACAAGATTATTGACATTATGAAGTATAACCAGGAGCTCATACCAAGCATCAAGCCAGGACAGCAGGAAAGATTTTGGCTTCCAGGCAATATTGAAGCAAAAGCTTCTTCAGAGCGCACAATAAAGGAATATCCTTCTCGCTATGATTCAAAAACAGGCAAAATAAAGGGGTAAAGGGAAATGCTCGGCTTAAGGATATTTGAAAAGAAAAAAAGCAAAGAAAACAATGCTCAGTATGAGAAAAAAACTCCTGAGCTAGAAAAAATAGTTACAAATCCTGTAGAGGATAATCATCCCTCTGAAATGCAGAAAGAAGAAATCCCCTTTGAAGTTCAGAAAGAGGATGTTCCTTCTGAATTAGAAATAAGCCTAGGAAATGCAAGAACCAATTTAGTTCAAGAAGAATGCAGAACTTTATCAATTCTTAATCTGGCTTACAGGCTTGAGCAAAGACCATTTGATTACAAGGATGAAAAAGGCAGAGTCAGACCAAAAAAATATTTATCTGCCTATAACTCAATCAAGCTACTATCTGATAAGTTTACTGAATCTGGAAGAAACTTAAAGAACATTGCCTTAGAATATTCTAGGCTAAAAAGAGAACTAAGAAATCATGAAGATGAACCAGCAAATGAACAAACCCTGGGAATAAAAAGCGAAATAAAAGAAAAATTAATATCTGCGTACAGGAGCTTAAAACAAAGCAAAACACTAATTGACAATGCTGGGCACGAATTCTTTCTTAATAATTATGAGCTGATAAAAGAGAATGGGTTTGAGCTGCACTTGCACAAGAGGAGAAGCAAAGCGTTTAAGCCAGCAGCAATAGCAGCTCTTTCTATTTTAATCGGAGGAGCAGGATTAACAGGGCTTTACAAGGCAAAAATAATTCATCCATTTAACCAAAAGCCTGGCTTAGAACAGAAAGTAGAGCAGGCTTATGAGCCTCCTGTTTATGAAAGAATTAATTTTTCTGAGAATGAAGATGCTGCTTTTGTGTCAGGAAAAGTTCCTATTCTAATGTATCATAAGATAGGAACCCCAGAGGACAGGTTCACTGTCTCTTCTGAGAATTTCAAGAATCATCTTCAAAAGTTGTATGAGCATGATTTCCAGCTAATAAGCGCAGAAGAATATCTTAAGCAGGATTTTAGCTCACTCAAGCCAGGAAAAAAACCAGCAGTAATAACTTTTGATGATGCTGATGAAGGACAATTCAGGTTTGCAACTTACAACAACAAGCTAGTATTTGATGAATTCGGCAATCCTGTAATAGATCCTGACTGCGCAATTGGCATATTAATGGATTTCTACAGCAAGCGCCCTGATTTTGGCAAGAAAGCATCATTCTTTATTGATTTTGTAGACCAGTATCATAAGGAAGAAGCGCCTTTTATCCAGGAAAGCCTTGTAAAGCTAAAGCTCAATTATCTGCTTAAAGAAGGTTTTGAAGTATGCAAGCATACCTACTCTCACCCAGATATGAGAAGGGGTTCTATTAATGATGTAAAAAAAGAAGAGGCTAGGCTAAGAACAGCATTAGAATATTATCTTGGAGACAAAGCCATTCTGGTCAAGAATATTTTTGCTTATCCTTATGGCTCAATTCCAGAAGACAAGGAAGTAATTGAGTATGTTAACCAAACCTATGATGGGGCCTTTGCTGGATGGGGAGGGCTTGCTGAATCATCTCAAGCATCATCAAACATAACGCCTCCACCCAGGGTTGAGATAAGCACTAACCTCGATAGAGATGTTCTAAGCAAGAATGATTTTCTCCAAAAAAACCATTACAGAACAGGAGGCAGAGGTGATTAATATGTTCCCGCAAGAAAAGCTGTTAAGGTGCTGTGATTATATAAGCAACAACCTGTTTTTTTGCTCTCCAAATTTTTCAATTGGCAAAGACAAGTTCAACTCAAACCTGCTGCTAAGCATGCTTACATGCATTAACAAGGGAAAACAGCTATCAATAGGAGAGCCTGGAGATGGAAAAACCAGTGTTGCAGAATACCTTCTTAGCTTTACATACGGCATACCACAAAAAGTGCTTGTGTCAAGCTCTATCAAAGGAAGTGATGAGCTTACTATTGAAAAGATTATTGGAAGGCTTAACTTCGGCGAGTTAAACAAAGGAAATGAGAAGGTGCACTGGTCTTTATTTGTTACTCTTGAGCCAAAGATTTTTGATGAGTTCAACAAGACCAAGCCTGACAAGCAAAACTTGGTATTAGAAGGATTGGACAGAGGAAACTGGAATTATCTTAATGAGATGATACCAACAGGAGATTATTCATTGTTTGCAATGTCTAATCCAAATGACCCTAATGGTTACCCGCTTGGCCAGGCTGTTCGTGACAGGTTTGAGATAGCAGTAGCTTTTGACCAGCCAGACGGTAATGATTACAGGCTCATACGCCACAACATGCTTGGCGCCCGCAGAAAACTGGGAGAGCACATACTCAATGATAGCCAGATAGAAAAAGAAATGTATGCAGTGCTAAAATCAGACGAGCCTTATGAGGAGAAAATCCAGAAGACCCAGGTTCTGCAGGACAAGTTCAAAAAAATAATTGAAGCAAAGACAGGGCTTGAGCTTTTAACATCACAGGAACTCGAAGAAGTCAGGGACCAAATAACCAATATTAAGATAAGCCCAGAAGCAGACCTGCTCTATGATGTTTTCAGGGCAGAGCTTACCTCGTGCATGAGATTTGGGAAAAAGAGATCTGGCGAGGAATGCTATTCGGGATGCCATTACAAAGACTTTCTTTGCGGCAAGAAAAACAATAGTGACTCTGGAAGAAACCAGAGAGCAGAAATAAAGTATGCCCAGGCACTTGCCTGGCTTCTGGGTGACAGCGAGATAAGCACCAAGCACCTTATCACTCTTGAGCCTGTTTTTCTATGGCACAAGATAGACTTTACTCCTGAATTCGTCAAGAAGTTCAAGGATGATGAAAGAACAGACTTTGCTTATTTGCACATCACAAAAGAAGCTGTGGGAGAAATGGTTGACAGGTTCTCAAAGATAAAAAATGACCAGTATGAGATGATTACGCTGTTAAGGAAAAACCAGGTTGAGGATGCTAAAAAGCTTGCCAAGCAAATAGACCACCCTGTATTTTATGATTACCTGAAAGGAAAAGGATGATAAAAAATGATAGAAGAATTTATTTTTGACAAGATATTCAGGAATTTTGGAAAGAGTAACAGAGCTAACCCTGCTCACCAAGCCAAGCCCTATCTAATATCATTAGAAACTGCTCTTGACAAAGCATGGGAAGAAGTGCAAGGCAAACTCTACTGTTATGAGCTTCCTCCTCCTCAGATAAAAGAAGATTCAAGCACATCAACTGCGTGCATTAACATGCAGGACCATCAGATTACAATCAATAAGGGTTTTGTTGATTTCTTGTCAGCAAAAGGTATGGGCTACGAGTCTATTTTCAAAGGCATACTCAGCCATGAAGCAGGGCATTACAAAGACATACCATGGGACTTAAAGAACTTGCTTAGAATGCTCCACAAAGCATCCCAGATATGCGGTGACAAAAAAGATGCTGTTACTAATTATTTCCTTGACGTAAGCCTGAACCTGGACTTGATGCTTAACAAGAACAACAAAGACATTTATTATATTTACAAAAATCTAAGCAAGGATTCTAGAGTTGACCTGCTGCTAAGCCATGTTTATCAATCAAAAACAGGATTTGACTTCAACACACTACCATTACCTGCAGAACTAAAGCCCAAGCTTTTAGAGCTTGAAAAGATTATGTTCACGCAAAGAGATGATAAGGTTCTTATTAAGAATCTTGAGCGCTTTGCAGAGATTGTGCATGAGCTTCTTGATGAAAATGAGCCTGACTTCAGTGGGGGAGGGAGAAATGGCATAGGTAATGGAAAAGGCAATGGGCGTGGCAGATACAATGGCCGAGGTTCTAGAGCACAAACCTATTCATTAACAGGCTTGGACAAGTTCGGCATAAGAGCATATGATAAGAACGAGATAAGAAGGGCTTTGAGGGAAATAGCAGAGGAAAGCGATGAGCCTTCAGAATTTGTTGTGATTTCTGACTTTGTTAAGAAAACAGAAGAAGAAATAGCAAAGGAAGAGAATAAGGAAAACCAATGGATAGGAAAGGGAAGAGGAAGAGTACAAAACCAAGAGCCAAGAAAAAGCTTGGACCCGCTCATTGAATACTATTCCATTCTTGCAGAATATTATCCAATAAGAATTAATGACAAAGAATCACTTTTTTCAGGCAAGGAAAGTAAAAGGTCAGGCTTAAAGCCCTGGGAAGCTGATAATCCTCTCAATGATATTGATGTTTTTAACAGTTATGGGAAGTTCATGCCTAGTATAACAAAGGCAATTAATTATTCTGGTGGCCCTGTAGGAAAGCAAAAGTCAAAAATAACCCCCGATCTAATCCTGATGATAGATTCTTCTGGCAGCATGACTAATCCTGCTGAAGCAAAATCAAATGCTGTTCTTGGAGCTTTCTGCGCAGCCAAGGAATACCTGAAAAAAGGAAGCAGGATTGGCGTGGTTAATTTCAGCAGCCAAACATATGCCTATGGATTCTCAAGAGATTATACTAAAATAGCCTCAAACCTGATTCATTACCAGGATGGCGGCACAGAACTAGATGGAGAAGCAATTGACAAGCTTGTTTCAAGCACAAAAAAAGAAGCAGACATTATCCTCATAACAGACGGAGGCATATACAATCTTGATTCTGTGATGAATAACCTGAACGACAAGTCAAACACCAACAGGATAAGCATTCTCTACATAGATGGAAGCTCCAGGTCAAGAAGCGCGCAGAAAATGCAGCACCTGAGCGACAAGAGCAAGATTGCATTCTACAATATCAGGAAAGAAGAAGACATTCCTGGAGTTATAATCAAAGACCTGACAAAATCCGGGGTGATTAATATATGAACCGCACTGAAAAATACTTTTGGATGTATGAAGATGAGACCAAAGACAGCAAGGCTAACTATAGCCAGGGCAAGAAGCCTGAGGAAAAGAAGTTTGAGAGGATAAGGAAGAACATAGTTGAGAACGGGCTTGATTCCAAGCTAAAAGATAATAATTATACTCCTCCTGTTGCTGAGCCAACAAATGCTCCTGGCATTGATGAGGCTCCTAACAATAATTATGCAAGCAGCAATGCTGGGAGTGATGTTAGCCCCGGAGTTGAAGCTAATGCCAATAATAATGGCAAGAAAAGTACTGAACAAGAAAGTCTTGATGAGTTGCTAAGAAAGCTTAACTCTGCGCAAAAACCAAGCAGCAATAATCCTACTGACAAGGTTCCTGTTGATGATATTCTCAAAGCAATGCCTGACTACTTAAAGTACCAGTTCGGAGAATTATGGAAACAGGTAAGAGGCACTCTTTTTGACGGCACTGACAAAGAGCTTCTAGAAAAAACAGAAGCCTGCACTGGCTTTATTCTTGGCAATCCAAAGGGCGTAATGGATGAAGTAAGAAATGATGTTTCAGGCTACTTTGTTTACAGAGGATTGCAGTGGCTAAAGCAGTTCAAGGAAAAGATTTGGAAAGGATGAATGGAGGAATGAAAATGAAACTTTATGATGGAATAAAACACGTTTCAATCGGCGGTATAGGAGTAGCAGTGACTAGCTATCTTGCTAGCAAGTATGTCAAGACAAGAGATGACTGGAGTGAAAAGAAAAAATCCAGTGTCCTTGGAGCTGTTATAGGAACTGCAGGAGGAAGCACTGCCGGCTACCTAGTTACAGACGTGGTAATTGATGGCAAAGTGCCTGACAGCAAAAAGAACAAGCTCATAGGAACAGGGGGAGGAGCATTATTAGGAGCTCTTCTGGGTTATGTGATTGGAAAAAAAGCAGGACAGGCAAAGATGTACTACTCAAGCCAGCAAAAAGCTGGCGAGCAACCAACTAAACAACAAGGAGGAGGTGCATAAAAAATGGATGAAAAAATAGATGAGAACGCTGTTAAGAGAAACAGGATAAGGAACACAGCAATAGGCGCTGGCGCAGGCTATATAGCAGGGCATTCGCTTGAAGATACAGTCCGCAACCATCCAAAGAAAACATTGTATACAGCAATCGGAGCTGGGATTGGTTATCTCATAGCAAAGGTAATTGAGAATGGCGGGTTCAAGAAAGCAACTGACTATGCCAAGCAAAAAATGGGATACGTACCTAAAAATACTGGCCAGCAATAAGCTTGCACAAAATTATTTTTTATTTTTTTATTTTTGATGATAAATGGAGTAAAGAAAGAAGGAGTCATTAGGGAAAATGAAGCAAAACAACCAATATCAAAATCCTGTAGAGCTTGGACGCTCACTTGAAGGGAGAGTAGTAAAAGCCCTTAATAAGCGAGGCTATGCTCTGGTAGAAAAGAACCAGTGGAACAAAAACAATCATCCTTACAGGGATTTTGCTGTAAGAAGAGAATATGATGTTGTTATGTATAATCATCAGAATAGGCAATACTACATAATAGAATGCAAATCACATTTTAACCCTGATAATGATGTTGGCCTTGGAGAGGTGAAAGAGTTCGACCACAAGCTAAATAACTATAATGGCTTTAACGTCGTTCGCCTCATGGTGAGTGACACAGGTTATTCTGAGAGGGCAAAAAGATATGCTGAGCATCATAAGATGATTCTTGTGAATGGCGAGGAATTATCAGCATTAGAGCAAAAAAATTCTAATCTGGAAGAAATCATCACCCTGGCCAAAGGAGCCATCACAAATAGCCTAGTCAAAGAATCATTAAGAATAATTAAAGGATTATTCAAGACAGGAGGAGGATAAAAAATGACAGGATTCAATTATAGGTTAATTCCAGGAGTAAAAGAATTTGAAGAAGGAGTTAAGCAAGTAATGGGTGCTTATAAAAGTATCAAAGGCATACCAGACTATCTAGATAGGAACAGCGACGTGATAGTTGAAAAGATAGGAGGGATTGTGAATCAAGTCTTGCATGACATCTGGGATGATATGAAAAGCAAAGTTAGAATCAGCCCTTCAATCTTAGAACCATTGAACAAGGCATATGCTTCTAGCAAAGGAGGGGGTAATGGAAAAGGACAGTATGGCGCCAAGCCAAGTGCACAAGGAGGCAAACCAGCAGGAACCTCAGCAAGTGCTGCACAAAAGCCCGCATACCAACCAGCAACGCCAGCTGCAACACCTGCACCGCAACCAAAGCAAACACCAAAAGCAACATCTCCTGTTGCGCCAGCCAGAAGTGCTGGACTTGATGACCTGGTGAATGATTTCAAGCAAAAAGTGAAAAGCATAAACTCATCCTATGATATCAAGGTTGATGTGTACGACAATGATAAGATTATCCAGAGCTATGCACCAGCATCTGCGCAAGCTAAGCAACAAGTGGCAAGCCAGCAGAAAACACCTTTACACAAGAATACTTATCTTGAAAACCTGCTCCAGAATGCTGACCAGAAATATCTTGATGACTCAATAAAGGTTGCAGAGATGTACAACAATGGCTACAAGACTAAATGGATTATTAATGAAGCAGCAAAGAAAGGCTATTCTGGCATTAACAGTTACTCAGATATTACTGACAGGGTTGCATTAAGCCTTGACGCGGGCATGAGTTATACGAGAGGAAAATATGATAACACCATTTCTACCAAATTCGGTGCAAAAGAGAAGCTTATCAATGACTATCTTGCTGGCAAGTCTTACAAGGAGATTAAAGAGAACTTGAAGAGCAAGACTAACGGGATGACTATCAGTGACTCGAGCATATTAAGGACTATGCACAAGTATGAGAAAGAGTCAAGAAAAAAAGTGGTTGGCAAGAGGAATGGTAGGGGAAAGGGCAAAAATAAATAGCTAGGGCTCCCTCCTGAGAAAGTCTCCTCTGTCAAGAATATGTTTTAAAATTATTTTTTTGTCTTTTTTAAGCTCTCCATAGCCAAGCACTTCATTCTCTTCATTAAGCACAAGGCAAATGCCTTCATTAACACTGCACTTTTCAAAGTTCTCTGGGAAAACATCTCTGCCATAAAGGAACATTGTCTGCCCTTTCTCGTTTATGAAAAGCTTCTTGTCTGTATAGTTTGCAAGGATGTCAAGGAGAGCAATGCTGGGCATGAACTTGTTGTTCTTTAATTCTCCCAGGAATATTCCTGCAGAATAAGGCTCAAGCTTTATGCTGTCCTTTAACTGCTTTAATTCTTTGCTCATGCAAAAGTATTTCCTGCCAATTCTCTCTGAGCTATTAAGCTCTTTAACTTCTGATTTTGTTAACTCTTTGACAAAAGAAATAAGCTTGTTCATGTTAAACTACTCCTATTGAATTTCTGGAATCTTTTATAGATTAAATTAAGATCTGATTTTGATAACTGGGATTTACAAAAGCCGCCATTTATGATGTGAGGCAGAACTTTGCCTGCCTGTTTTTTCATTTCCTTAACCTGTTTTGAGGAAAGCAATGGCATTAATGGGCATTTGATGAGAACTAATGCTGCTTTTTTGCCTTTATAATCAGTATCAATAGGCCAGCTTCTACACATTAAGGGTTTTATGTCTTGAATCTGGCAGCTATGATTATTATTCAGATAGGGGCATATTCCTTTCTTGCTTTTCATTTCATAATGGTTCTTATCTATTTTTCGAAAGAAGTTAGGGTGGTTTGCTTTGAGAATTCTTATCATTTCTTCTTCAGTAAGGTCTGCCCCGCCCATTTTGCAACAAGTAGCTTTGCATTTCTGGCAAGTTTTAAGAAAAGAATCATCAGGATTTACCATGTTCAGTCATCCTTTATTATTATATTAGGAGAAACTTCCTTTACTCTTTCCTTTACTTTTTGCTTTAGGAAGTCAAGGTTTATCTCTTCAAGCACTTTGCTTACTTCTTCAAGCGACTTCTCTGCTTCGTTTACCCTCTCACCCAAGCCTCTTATTAATGTATCTGTCTCTGCAATGTTAAGAGCTACTACGCTATGATTAATCCTGGTTGCATAATCCTTGTTAAGGTCTTTCAATCGGTCTATCTCCATTCTCTTGTCCATGAAGAACTCCCTGCTAAGCTTTTCAATAAGCTCTTGTGCTTTTTCAAGCTGGCTATCGCTTAATTCAAGATTGCTAAGCTCCTGCTTCATCTTGGCAAGCACTTCCAGAATAACCAGGCTTGCATCATCCTCTATTGCACCAAAAGGATCAAGCAAATACTTATCTATTAGCCTCTCCTGAAGCGAGGAATGCTTGAACTTCCTAAGAGGCCTGTTCAGCTCTGCAAACATAATCTTTAATTCATGCTCAATCTGCTTTAATCTTTCCTCATTCGTCTTTTTGTTATCTAATAATCCCTTGAACTCATCATACTCCTTAGTCTGATGCAATTCATCAAGCCTGGCTTCGAGCTTGAACTTTCTCTCCTTTAGAGAATCCAGTTCTTTGCTCTGGCTTATTTTCTCCTCTTCAAGCATAGCTTTTCTCTTCAGGTCATCCTGGTATTGCTTGAGGCGTATTTTTGCATCCTTGATAAGCTCAATGCCTTCTCTCTCAATATCTGACTGGAGCTTTACAAGCTCATCCTCAATGCTCTTAACTCCTTTTATCACTTTTGACAATGGCTCTTCAAGGAACTCTTTGAGCACAAAAAAATTCTTCTGGGTTTCCTCGCTGAGCTTAGTGAGGGATTCTGAGAAATTAGCAGCGTAGAATCCTATCTGGGAGAAGTCATCAGGCACTTCCATCTCATCGAGAAATCTCTTAAGCCTATGAATATAAGCTTTCCTGTGGCCTTCCATCATCTGCTTAGCCTTCATAGGAATGTTCTCGTTCCTCAAGCCTGCTTTTTCAAGCTCATCAAGCAGCTTATGAACCTGAAGGATTTTGCTGTTAATGACGTCCTTTGAATTAGCAACTCTCTGGTTCAGCTTCTTGTCAGCAACCTGCTTGTCAAGCCATTCCCCTATCTTGGAAAAGCTTAGCTCCTCAGGCCCTTTTTTCTTAAGAAAATCAAAAAATCCCATTATAGAAATTAATAATGAGGCACTCATTTATATTGGTTTCTAAAAAAGAATTTTTAGAACCTCAAAAGCAAGGCTTTTGTTGGTTGTGGAATTATGATGATTTTACTTCTATCTCATCATTCTTTGATGATAGAAGAAGTATTCTTCTTATGGTGCATAAGCCTTGATGCAAGAACAAGAGTGAACACTCCAACTCCTCCTATAAAAACAGCTAATACTATAAGAGTCACTTGAAATCCTGCCAAGCCATACAATACTCCTGCAATAATTGGTGCTATTCCAAAGCAAGTGTCAAGAACAACGTTCTTTAACGCCATGAATTCTCCATCCTCCTTATGGTCTATATCATACTCCTCAAGAGCGTGCTCTGCTGAGAAAGAGAAAAGATTGTTGCCTATGGCAATAATGACTCCGGTGAGTATTAGACCGATTGAAAATGGGAAGAAGGGCATTAATGCAACTCCAAGGATAGTCAGTGCCCAACCAATTTTTAATATCTTATGCCATTTGTGCTTATCAGCAAGATAGCCTGCATAGCCTGCGAAAAGAATAGTGATAATCTCATAAATTCCTAACTGCATGCTGCCTAGAAATCCAGTTGTCTGGCTATTAATAAAATGTACAGGGAACAAAAACCAGATGGTGCCATGAAAAAATCCTTCAAAAACAGCTGAAGAGATTACCAAGTAAGGGAAGCCCTTGTTCTCCTTAATAAAACGAAACCCGTTCCTGATGGTGAAGAGAAGATTAAAGGTTTGCTTAAGTGAGATTCTCTTGGAGATTTTAAGGTCTGGCTTTACTTTTAATACCATGAAAAAATTAAGAATTGATACTGCCAGCAAAACCAAGCCTGCTAGCTTATAATTCTTTGAAACTGTAAAAAAAGGGATAGAAAGAGCTGCTAGGAAAAAAGCAATAGCTCTTAAATCCTCATAAAGCCCAAACATCAATCCTCCCGATCTCTTCTCAGTAATCCTCAGAATGTAAGTGTCAGCGACTCTAAGGCTGTAAGCTACAAAATAAATTGAGGTAAACACAACAATTGAGACTAGGCTTATTGGCAGTATAAAGAATAAAATAGCATCTACGCCCAGAATCAGGGAACTGGCAATAAGCATTTTCTTTGCCCCGAACTTATCAGTCAATGCTCCAGAAATAGGGTTAAAAAAGAAAGCCTGGATAAGGTTGAATGCACCCAGAAATATTCCTGCAACAGTCTCATTGTACAAGCTCATGACTAACACTGGCAGGATTACATAGAAAACTGTTAATGCGTACTGAATTGCTCCCTCGCTAGAACTGACTATGATCTGGTTATAATGCTGTCTTTCAAATGACCTGAAAAAAGTGAATAATCTTACCACAACCAGACTCTTGATATCCTGATTTTTATATTTAACCAATTTATATTGCTGAGTAACGCATTCAAACAAAATAGCAAGCACAAATTATTTATAATGTTCTAAACCTATTAATACCATGGCACTTCGCAAGCACAGGCAAAAGCCTATGAAGGAGAGAAAGATTGCTCTTGACAGGATTGATACTCTTTTCTCTGAGGCTGAGAATGCTTTCAAGCAGAAGCCTGAGCTTAGCAACAGGTATGTTGAGCTCGCTAGAAAGATTGCCATGAAGACAAAGGTCAGGATTCGCTCTGAGCTTAAGAAAAGGTTTTGCAAGCACTGCTACTCTTACTTAAAGCCAGGAGTCAACTGTAGGGTTAGGCTGGGGGAGAAGCACCTGGTTTATTATTGCCAGGTCTGCAAGAAGATGATGAGGTTTCCTTACAAGAGATAATTTAACCACTTCTAAGTAACTATTAATCCGAAAGATTTATTAATTAACATTATTTTTGCCTAGGCATGGGATTAATAATACCTGAATCTGGACTTGAGAGAGCCAGCATCTTGCAAAAGCGCAGAGAAAATGATTTGCCTGACTGGGTAAATGCTCTTGTCACTGAAATGAATGCTCATTCTGACAATTTAAGGGATCAGAAAATAATCCCTTGGAGCTGCCTCACAATTGCTGAGGAGACATCAGGACAGGGGCTGTGTGACAGCATACGGAGCGCTGAAATGGCAGGAATAATCTCGCCTGACCAAAAGGTTCTTGATATTGGCTCAGGAATTGGCTCTGCACTCGCCATATGGTATTATTTGGGATATGCTGCCACGGGAATTGAACTTAATCCTGTTCTTGCTGCTTATTCAAAAGAGTTTTTTGCAAGGCATAAAGAACTATTTGCTGGTCAGGACCATAGAATTATCGAGGGCAGCTATTATATTAAGAAGTTTCTTGATGACTACCTCCAGGAAAGGCAAAAAAAGCATTTGAGCAAAGCTGTCCGGATGGAAGAAAAATTCTTAGAAGGTTATGGCTCAATTGATGGACCGTTTTTATTTCTTAAATGCGACAAGGATGTTTACTCTGAGAATGGCATTTCATTCACTGATTTTGACATAATCTATGCTTACCTCTGGAAATTCCAGATGCCCTCAGTGATTGAGATGTTCAAAAGATATGCAAAAAAAGACGCCAAATTGTTCTTGCACGGGCCAGATATAGAGGAAATTCCTACCGACCTTGGCCTAAAGCAGCACTCTAAGTCTTACCATGTCTATACCAAGAGATGATTTGATTATTTAGCTACTTAATAGTGATTACAAAACCGAAATCTTTATAAATAAGCAAAACTCCATCTGGTAAACAACAAAATGCGTCTAGAAGGGGGATTGATAAGAATGGAACTAGACCAGATGATTGAGATACAAAAGCAAAAGCTGAATACAGAGATAGATGTTTTTTTAAAGAGTTTGGAATAAAAAGCAAAGATGATATTAACAGACATAATCAAAAAAGCTGGAACCGCTATAAGAGGAACAGCAAGCATCGCCTTGGCATACGCCTTTCTAAATGCTGCACCAATGCCGAATAAAATTTCAGGCTGTGCGCCCCAGGAAACAGAGGCACAACCCAGCCAGCAAGAAGCTGGAAAAAACTCGGCTGTATACATACTTGTTGATTACCAGACAGAATATGTCTTCAGCAAGATAAACGGCAAGCTTAGCCTAGTCAAAGAAATCTCACGAGATGCAGGAAAAGCTTACCAGATGCACACAGGCAAAGTATATGTTGTGCGCGCAACTAAAAACACCAGAGTGGATTACTGGAGAAAGAACGAAATATGGACATATATCAATGAGAATGGTAAACACATGGCCATGAGCGCTGAGCAAATAGAGGCAGCCTCCATTGCAATCATGAAAACACTCAACGGCGCCAAATTCAATGAGAAAAAAATAAATCCAGGAGACCTTGTGTGCTTTTATGACGCTGACGGAAACAGCATAATCCATGTTGATGAATATTTCTTAAATGAAAGTGCAATACAAGCAACATCAATGATCAGGGGGATAAAAAGCAAAGGAGAGAATAACATAAACCCCGAGGACCATGAAAAAATAATTAATAATCTGATCAACAGATATGGCAGGATATACTTTACTGATGGAGAAAAAGAAATATTAATCAGGGAGCAAGAAGCAATAAACTTAGCCCCTGAGCATGCCTGGATAAGAATAAGCGAGCTGAGACAGCGAGAGCTAAATAAAAGGTGAAATAATGAACCAAGAGATAGAAGATGACCAAATCCTTGAAGAGCTCCACAAGAATGGAGAGAAAGAGGATTTCAACAGCATAATTAACAAGAAAAAAATTAACAAATTCGAAATGGACGAGGCATTCCTCGGGGAAGTGTGAAAATGGAAACCGAAATTAATGTATCAGTTGCAATTATTGAGCCTCACATAGGCTTATTCAGCAGGACAAAAGCAGTGAACAAGCAAGTGGCTTCTGTAGCGAAGGCAAAGCCTGACCTGATAATTCTGCCAAGGTATACAATGAAAGTGGACGAACTGCTTGAGGCATATGATGCTGCAAAGAAGTTTAAGCCAAATATTGCGATGTTCTCACAAACACAATACCCTCAGAGAATAGACCCGTTGGCCCCAGGGGATCTCAACCCATTATCAAGGCTAAAATATGAAGTATCAGATCTTCCTTACAAAGGCAGAGAAGATGCAAACCTTGACGCGCTATTTCTTTTTTGCGAAGGAAAAATAGAACCTACACAGTCTATTCACAATAGTGTCAGGCCAGGAGGATATCTTATCATGCTTGACAATCTTGGGAATCACATGGTACTTTACAGGCATGTAGAGGGAAAAGAACCTGGCTTCAATGTTTCAGAGAATCTCGAAAAGAAGATGAAGAACTGCTCATTGTATGACTTAAAGTTCTAGGAGAAGAATAATGATAGAAGAACAACCAAAAGAATTACCTGTCGCAATCATCAAGCACAGGGTTAAAAGGTATTACAAAAATCCTGGAGTAGAAGAAAAGATAATGAAGGCTGCAGAGCAAAAGCCAGGCTTGATAATAGCGCCTCTTTACTCTTTTCTTAAAGAAGACCATCTTGACGAGACATATTCTAGGCTGATAAAGAAAAGCCCATCAACAGCTTTAATCACAGGAAGAGGTACTGAGTGGAATCGTTTTCCTAAAGCAGGGTTAAACCCTCTGAACAATATTAGACACAGAGTTTCTTACTACCCAAACCTGCCAGAAGAAGCTGAAGGACTTGATCTTCTAGTAATCATGGGGGAGGAAACTTGGCAGGAATTTTTTGAGAACCTAAAAGTGGTGAGGGTAGGAGGATATTTGGTAAGAGTTGATAATTCCCTTAATAATTCTGTCATCAAAAAGGAAGAGGATAACACCATAAAACTCGTTTGCGCACCAGAGCACAAGAACCAAAAATTATTTGATTGGTATGTATTAGCATTTAAGTAGATTTGTTTACATCTAAAATTTTCAAAACAATTAAAAACACGCATTTTTTTCTATTTTCCATGAGGGAAATAGCCAGAGGCGCAGAATCTGTAATTTATGAGGACAAGAACACTATAATAAAGGATAGGCTCAAGAAGAGCTATCGCATTAAGGAGCTTGACGAGGAGCTTAGAAGGCAGAGGACCAGGAGAGAGGCTAATCTGCTTGAGAAAGTATCTATCCCCCATCCTAGGCTTATTCATTCTGATGACAAGCAAAAGATTGTCATGGAGAAAATTCCTGGTGAAAAGCTGAGGGAAGTACTTGACAAGAAGCCTGAGCTTGCAAAAAGAGTTGGAGAGTTGGTTGCAGAACTGCATAATCATAACATAATCCATGGTGACTTGACAACTAGCAACATGATTGTTAACCCTCAAGGCGAGATTGTGTTCATTGATTTCGGCCTTAGCTTTCATTCTGACAAGGTTGAGGACAAGGCTGTTGATATTCATTTGTTCAAGCAGGCTCTTGACAGCAAGCATTTCAAGGTTTATGATGAAGCTCTGAAAGAATTTCTGAAAGGCTATAAGAAAGCTGATAAGCATGATGCGATTATGCAGAGGTTGAAACAGGTTGAGCTGAGAGGGAGGTATAAGCACTGATGAAAAAACAAGCGCTCCTATTGGTTTTAATGGCATTACTTAGTCTTGTGCTGGTCAGCGCCAAGAGCTATCATATGATTCTCTTGACTGTTGGAGAGATGGGTAATGAAACTTTTGGGGGTACTGCTGATGCTTATCTTCAGGTTAAATACGGCACTGGAAGGATTTTCCTTGATTCATTTCCCTTAACCAAAATTGACACTCAGATAAGCACGCGTTATGCAAATGAGATTGCCTGCGACTACCTTGACATGGACTGCTCGCATTATGATTTCTTCTATACCATAAGAGCTGATTCTGCAATTGTCGGAGGACCTAGTGCTAGCGGCTCATTGACTATTCTTACTATTGCTGCTCTTAGGAATCTTAAGCTAAGAAATGATACTGTGATGACTGGAACTATTAATTCTGGCGGAAGCATTGGCCCTGTCGGCGGGATTGTAAAAAAAGCAACAGCTGCCCAGAAAGCAGGATTTGAGCGAGTTCTTATCCCTATATTATCCTTTAATATTGAAGAAGTGAATAAGACCAGGCTTAATCTCAGCTTATCCTATAATAATATTACTAATGAGACTAACATTAACATAAGCAGGGTTAATGTCATAGATAAAGAGCCAACACTTGAAGAAGCTAACCTGAGTATTGAAGTGATTAAGGTCAGCAATGTGGAGGAAGCTCTGACTTATTTTACAGATGCTCCCATGAAACAGACTGATGGCAACATAAGCATCCCATCTGATTACACTGATATTATGAAAAATGTTTCAAAATCCTTGTGCAGCCGGGCACTTGATTTGAGCAAGAGAATAAAATTAGCTGATGAGAGCGATATTAACAAGTCAGATATGTTCATGGCTAACATCAATAAAACCCTCGAAACCCAGGAGTATTATTCTGCTGCCAGCTACTGTTTTAGCTTTGGTG
The DNA here is from genome assembly GCA_964354085.1 of uncultured Methanosarcinales archaeon. Lineage (GTDB taxonomy): Archaea > Nanobdellota > Nanobdellia > Woesearchaeales > SM23-78 > SM23-78. Next base: position 39,173 of record CAYGYA010000017.1, on the reverse strand, counting down.
TATTGCTGAGAAAAGCCTATCTAAAAGAGCTTAATAATGAAAGCCCTGAAAAGATAGATGAGATTTATGAGGTCACTAAAAAAGCTGTTGAGGATTTTGACAAAAGCCTGGAGAGCATTAACCTAACAACGCTCCAAGGGCTGGAGACTTATATTACTGTTAAGGAACGCCTTTTGGAAGCAGAAGAAAGCCTCTCTATAGGGAAGGAAAACATCTCAAGTGATGAACTTGCCTATGCAATTGAGCGCTATTACAGCGGGGTGTATTGGTCTAATTTCTTTAATATGAAAGGAGCAAAAATCCAGCTTAACAAGGAATACTTAAAGCAGGCATGCTATAAGAAGCTCTCAGAAGCAGATGAGAGGATTAATTATGCAGGCGTATATATTCCTATTGAACTACAGAGCGCAAAGGAAACTATTAACCAGGCCTATGCTTTTGCAGCCAAGGAAAATTATAAAATGTGCTTATTCAAAGCCAGCTTTGCAAAGGCAGAGTCCAATCTTTTATTATCCAGCATTTCAATAGGCTCAGAGCATGTTGATGAGCTTGCAGATGAAAAGCTCAAGGCTATTAAGAAGCTTATTGTCAAGGAAGAGAGCAGAGGATTCTTCCCAATAATGGGCTACAGCTATTATGAGTATGCTAATTCCCTCAATGAGAACGGTGATGCATTTTCAAGCCTCATATTCTCAGAATATGCCCTTGAGCTAGGCAATATCGAGATCTATTTCCCTAAAAAAGGGTTTGATGTTTCCTGGGTTTGGGCTATCAGGAGTAATGCCTATCTCGTGATATTCTTTGTTTCTGCGTTAGTAATGGGCATAATTATCGGCGTTATTCTTAGCATTATGATAACTAGAAAAAAACACAAGAAAGAGCTTAGGATAAAGAGAAAGCCAAGAAAGTAAATCCTGAAAGTCATTTCTTATTTTTGTATTCTCATGTTAAGCAGTGTTAAACCCAAAGAAGACCCCAGTACGAGGTCTTCCCGGGAAAAAGAGGTGAGCATGAATCAGTATAGACTTGTAATATCCCCTTTCGACTAAAAATAACCCTTCTTTTTTCTTCACTATGGAATGGATAAACTAATATATAAATCTTTCGCTAAATAACCATTATAAAATGGTTACAGAATAAGATTTATAAATCTGGCAATAAGACCTTTTTGAAATGGGGATTGCATTAGAGCTTAAAGAATGGCAGAAAGAATACCTGTCGCCTTTCTGTCTAGAAGAATGCGTTGAAAGCTGCTGCTGCCGTGAAAAAACTGCTATCTTTATGACAGAAAAACAATTCAGGAAAGCTTATGGCATAAAAGCAGGAGAAGAAATACCGCAAAGCAAAAATTATTTCCTGGCAGGGTGGAGAAAAGATGACACGCCAGAGTACGCAGTATCAATCCACCCTACTGAACAGCAACCTCACTGCCAAGCCTACAACCCAGAAACCAGAATATGCAATCTAGAGAACGATAAGCCAAAAGGATGCAGGTCATATCCTATATTACTAAGAACTCCTAATATTTACTTGATCTCAGGATGTAGTATTGCTAGGGGAAAAAATTCCGCCATAAAAAAACTGGAGCAAATTGCCAAAGAGCACTCACATAAACTGAAACTATTAACTGCAAGAAGAAAATTAGAAGACCTTCTCAAATACCGGGCACGTTAAATAACAATCCGGAACTTCTCCGCAAAAAAAGCATAGCATTTTATTAATAAGATGTTCTTAATTAGGCCTATGAACAAAAAAAACATAATCCTGATAATTCTAATATTACTTTTCATAATAATCGTAATAGTAAGCTACTATTTATTGATAAGGCAGGAAGTGGCAAAACAAAAAATTAACCAGCCAAGCCAGGCAATCACTTCTTTTATACCTGACAGCAATGATACAATAACAATAATGAGCTGGAATGTCCAGATTTTCGGCATTGCGAAATGGAACAAGACAAATGTAAAAGAGAAAATGCTGGACGTGATACCGAAAGCTGACATAATATTTATCCAGGAAATAAGGGATAAGAGCGGAGAAGCATTCCGGGAATTGTGCAGCCAGCTAAACCAGACGCATAAATGCAACATTAGCAGCAGAGCAGGCAGGAGCAGCTCAAAAGAGCAGTACGGCATAATCTATAAGAAAGAAATTAACATGACCAGCTTAATTGATTACAATCCTTATCAAATGGACTGGTGGGAAAGGCCGCCAGTAGAAGTAACTTTTCTCTTTGGCAACTATGAGTTCAGGGCAACCAACATCCATACAAAACCTGAAAACGCAACTATCGAACTCAAAAACCTGGAAATGCTTTACTACACAAGCAGCTGGGCCGGCAACAGAATATGGCTTGGAGACTTTAACGCAGACTGCGGCTATTTTGACGAGGATAACAAGACTGTTTTCCTGAATGAGTACTGGGCTATAAAAGACAATGATGACACCACAGCAACCAACAGCATTTGCGCCTATGACAGGATAATAATCAACAAGGACATGCAGGAAGAATACGTTAGGTACGGAATATACAAGAATGTCACAGAAGATGTGAGTGACCATTATCCGGTGTGGATTGAGATAAGAGGGACCAGCTAACTAAAAGATTATTCTCCTAAGTCGCACAAGCCATCATTATTAGTGTCAGCATACTCCCAGCAAGCGCCAGGAGCAGGATCATTTTCAACTCCTCGCGGACATGCAGCAGCATCATTGTTTGAGAATACATCGCTGCTTATTTGCGAAGCAACCTGCGAAGTAGCTTGTTCTGTATTATTCACAGTGTTACTTCCCGGAGTACAGCTTGCAAGTGCCAAGCATAAAATAATTAACATGAGTATTATTTCAATTCTCATCTTCAACCTCTTTTTGATGGTCTTTTCTTTTGAAAAGATTCTTAGTCATATTAATCATCCAACTGAAATGAAGTATAATATGAAGCAGCACTAGCAATCCCATAGCCAATCCACTGATATCATGCGCTTTGCTAATCAGATTCATTGGAAGGCCCGCATAACTAATCCTTAAAGCCCTAAATAAACCAGGCCACTTGACAATGCCTGTGATTAGTGAGATAATAAAAGACGCTACTAATCCAACATCAACCCAATAATTAATCCTTGCTTTTTTAACCATCAAAAACCCCTAAATTATTTCAAGCTCATACTCTTCAGAGCCAAGCCCCAGCTTTCCAGCTTCTTTTATGTGAAGATAAGGGTCGTGGTGATGAGTTTCCTCAAAAACATTACTCTTCTCCTGATTGATAACGGCGTCAGTGCTTGCCATCTCAACTGCAACAATGTCATCGCCAAGAATAATGCCAACATCCTTTGCTATCTGCTTGCCAGGATTCTTAAAACAATCACAGTTCTCAGTAATGTTCCTTACATCATTAATATAAAAAACAGGTTTGCTGTTAATTGATTTGAGAGCAGCACTCGCAGCTTCTGCAAGCAATAAGTCAAAGCTGACATCAGAGGATATAGAACTATTAGGGCAGTTATAGACGCAGGTTGTGCAGCCACCGCACTCTTCAGGGTCAATAACAGCCTTATCCTCAACCTTGATTGCCTTGAAAGGGCAGATATCTGCGCACAAGCCACAGGCAGTGCAGTCTTCATCATTGACTTTTGGAGTTCCCATGCTGTGCTGGTCTTCTTTTGACTTTGGAGAAACACAACCCATTGCAAGATTCTTAACAGCTCCTCCTATTCCGCTGCAGCCATGGCCCTTGAAATGCGTTAATACAAGCAAGGCATCTGCCTGTGCAAGGTGTTTTGAAACCTCAACATCCATATGCTCTGTCTTAATATTAATGTATTCGTCAGAAATAATAACAGGGCAGCCCATCTTTTCCTGGGAAAACCCGTGCATTGCAGCAGTCTTTTCATAGCTTTCTTTAGTATGCCTGTTGCCAGGATAAGTAACTGGCGTGTCAAAAAGAAAAGGCTTGCACCCAATCTTGATAAGAATCATTATTGCTCTTTTTGTAAGCCCAGGGCTGAACATGCCCTTGTCCTCACCCATGTGAAGCTTGACAGCAATAGACATGCCGCTCTTGAAATTTTTTCTTAGCTCTCTCTCTAATACTTCTTCATACTTAATTGACCTTGCGTCCCTGATAAGATAAACTTTGCTCACGATAATGCTTGGTTAAAGGCAGGCATTTATAAAAATAGTGGATTGAAAGTCTTGTTTAATATCAAAATGACTAAAACAACAACCTTTAAAAACACCTTATCCTTCCTTTAAAAAAACATTATAAAAAACAAATTAAGTGAGGTGTTTTATCATGACAGTAATCGGATTCAGCTTTACAAAAATGCTTGTTGAAAAGAACGCGCCTGTTAAAGGCAAAGTCAGCATCAACAACAATGTAGGCATAAAGAATGTTGAGGAGACCAAGCTTAACATTAATTCTGACAGGAAAGCCCTGAAGCTTGACTTTGAGTTTGCCTCGACCTATGAGCCTGATATTGGAAAGATTCTCCTGACAGGAGAAGTGATTTATCTAACAGAAAAAGCCAAGGCAGATGAGGCTATCAAGAACTGGAAGAAAAACAAAAAGATAGAGAAGGAAATGATGACCAAGGTGCTTAACAATGTGCTTGCCAAGTGCAACATCCAGGCATTATTCCTGAGCGACAAGATGAACCTGCCCCCGCCTATACCCTTGCCAAAGGTAGATGATAAGGGAAGAACCGAGAGCGCTTCCTGATTTTTAGAATAAAAACTTTTTTTGTTTTCTTGTAGAATAAATCCAGCAGTTTGCAGAGGATAAATTTTAGTGACGGGAAGGGTTATTCCTCTTCATCGGATATTTCATCCTCATCAGAATCAAGCTCATACTGTTTTATAGGTGTAGAATCACCATAACTTCGGGTTATGTTAGGCAATTTATGCTTATAAGAAGGGTTATTAAGTATTAAAATATATCGGAAAGCCGAAAATTTTCCGAGAAAACAAGCAAAACCTATATAAAAACCAGAGTAGAGATGATATAAATGGCAGAACAAGAAGGCAAAAAAGAGAAAAAGATAGACTTCAAGTATGACACCAGAATATACTTGGGGCTATTGAAGAAATATGTTCCTATAATAATTGGGATTCTCATAATCGTATTCATACTAGAATCAATAATTGTGTTTAAGGACTATCTTTTCAAGGTAATAATAGACCATGCCACACAATTTGTGAATGCGGAAATAACAAGAGGCGCTTTTGTCCGATTACTTAAGATGATTGCTATTATTTTCCTGGCAACAACAATAATACGCGCAGGATTAAAATGGCTTCACCTGCACTTTATTAACAAGCTGGAAGGAAACTTGATACTTGACTTAAAAACAAAATTCTTCAACCATCTCATAAGGCTGTCACACAGCTTCCACACATCACACAAGACAGGCTCGCTTATCAGCCGCCTTATTAGAGGAGGAAGCGCTATTGAAAGGATGACTGATGTCTTCATATTCAATGCTGCGCCATTATTATTCCAGCTTATTGTTGTAGGCGCCTCATTATTTTACTTTGACAAGGCATCTGCAATTATTGTAATGATTGTCGTGATTGTGTTCATAGCCTATGGCCTGATAATAAACCATGTGCAGCAGTCAGCCACTCTTGCAGTTAACGATGCAGAAGACTTTGAAAAAGCAAATATTAGCGACATATTCATGAACATTGACTCTATCAAATACTTTGGAAAGGAAAACACTATCCAAGCCAAGTTCGCCAGCATTAGCGAGAAAGTGAAAAGCGCAATGGTCAGGAACTGGAATTATTACAGGAGCATGGATCTTGGCCATTCATTAATCCTGGGAATAGGCACTCTGCTGATAATATATTTTCCAATCATGCGCTTCCTTAATAAGGAGATAACAACAGGAACCCTAATATTCATTTACACTGTGTACGGGAACCTATTTAATCATCTCTACGGGTTTGTGCATGGGATAAAGAACTATTACAGGGCAATGAGCGAGTTTGACTCACTGTTCCAATACGCAAAAATAGAGAATGATGTAAAGGATGCGCCAAATGCAAAGGAACTTAAGATAAAAGAAGGAACCTTGGAGTTCAGGAATGTCACTTTCAGCTACAAAAAGAGGAAAGTGCTCTCAAACTTCACACTCAAGATTCCCAGGAATAAGAAGATAGCGCTCGTAGGACCGTCAGGAGCAGGCAAGTCAACAATCATAAAGATGCTCTACAGGCTGTATGACCTTGATGAAGGAGAAATACTCGTTGATGACAGGAACATAAAATATTTCAAGCAGGAATCATTAAGGTCTGAACTGAGCATTGTGCCCCAGGAATGCGTGCTCTTCGATGACACAATATATAACAACATAGCATTCTCAAACCTGAGCGCAAGCAAGGAAGAAGTATTCCAGGCAATGAAATTTGCCCAGCTTGACAAGATAGTAAGCCAGTTCCCAAACAAGGAAGAGACCATAGTGGGAGAAAGAGGAGTTAAGCTGTCTGGCGGTGAAAAGCAAAGAGTATCCATAGCAAGAGCCCTGCTTGCCAACAAGAAAATCCTTGTCCTGGATGAGGCAACGTCATCACTTGACTCGCAGACAGAGCATGAGATACAAAATGACCTGAAAGAATTGATGAAGGGCAGGACTTCAATAATAATAGCCCACAGGCTGTCAACAATAATGAGCGCAGACCAAATAATAGTGCTTGACAAAGGCAGAGTAATACAAAGAGGCACGCACAACCAGCTCTGCAAGCAAGAAGGACTTTACATGAAGCTATGGAATCTGCAGAAAGGTGGATATATAGGATAATCCCTTTTGAGCTACAAAACTCTTGCGTTTTGAGCTGTAAAATGGCGGATATATACAATAGAAATTATAGTTTATTTGCACAAAGCTTATAAATAGCCCCTATAATCTATGAGTAAACGCGCAAAAACAGGTTATAATAAGATAATAACCAAATTAATAAAATAACAAAAATAAAATACGAGGCTTATAGGAAAAAGCAATAAAGTAAGACGCGCGATAATATTCAAAAATATTAAATCATTACTTTACCATCAGAATCTTATCAAAGATTTTCTGTACTCGCAAACCCTGTGTTTGCTTGCTTTTTCTTAGATGAAAAAAATGGAACAGTTTAGAAAACTGGGCATTATAGAACCAGTAATAAGAGTAATAGAAGAACAAAGATTTGAAGCACCGACAGAGATTCAGGAGAAAGCAATACCTTCTGTAATCGCAGGAAGGGATGTGATTGCCCAGTCAGCAACAGGCTCTGGAAAGACCCTGGTGTTTGGCTCAGGCATAATCCAGAGCTGCGAAAAAGGAAGTGGATTGCAGGCACTCATCATAACTCCGACAAGGGAATTGGCTGAGCAGAACACAAAAGCATTAAGGATGTTCGCGAGGCACAAGCCCCTGAGAATAACCTCAGTGTACGGCGGAGTGTCTATTAATAACCAGATAGATGAGCTCAGGACAGCAGATGTTGTGTCAGGAACCCCTGGCAGGATACTTGACCATGTGGGCAGAGGCACTATTAACCTGAGCCACATAAAAATCCTGGTTCTTGACGAGGCAGACAGGATGCTTGACATGGGATTCATAGAAGATGTGCAAGAAATAATAAGTCATTGCCCGCAAAAAAGGCAGACCCTATTGTTCTCAGCAACCATATATGAAGAGATAGTGCGCCTGGCAAGAAAATACATGAATAATCCTGTAAATCTGGTTGCAGAATCATACGTAGACCCTTCAAAACTAAAACAAGTTTTTTATGATACGCCTGACAGCAAGAAATTCTCATTATTAGTTCACCTCCTGAAAAACGAGAGAGCAGGCTTGGTAATGGTTTTCTGCAACACCAGGAGAAACACTGACTTTGTAGCCAAGAACTTAAGGAAACTTGGTGTTGAAGCAATGGCTATCCACGGAGGATTCTCCCAGGCTAAGAGAAACAGGACCATGGATGATTTTAACAGCGAGAAAATGTATGTTTTAGTTTGCACAGATGTAGCTGCGAGAGGGCTTGACATAAAAGGAGTATCACACGTCTATAACTATGATATTCCAAAGAGCAGCAAGGATTACATACACAGGATTGGAAGGACTGCAAGGGCAGGCCATAAAGGAAAAGCCATAAGCATACTAGCCAGCAGGGACCATGAAAATTTCAGGGCTGTGCAGAGCGATAGATCCTTGGAAATAACCTGCGAGCCATTGCCTGAGTTTGAGAGAGTACAAATAGACACTGGACAGCAAAGGCGAGGATTCCAAGGAGGAAGAGGCGGGCAAGGCAGAGGAGGAAGGCCTGGCCAGAGTAGGTTTGGGCAGAACAGGACTGGGCAGAGTAGATCAGATTCCAGGCCACAGCACAGCCAAGGGCAAGGCCATTATGGCAATAGGAATAGAGAGAATAGAAGCTCGCAAGGCCAGAGAAGATAAGGCTAGAAAGGCTCTCGTCTGTCCAAAAAGCTTATAAACCTCTTAATTTTATCCCCTTTCTAAAATGCCTAAGGCTGATATTAAGCTAAAGGTGGCTGAGGCCATCCAGGAAGATGTGAATAAGGGTATTGTCAGGATAGATACTGGTTTCTTAAAGCAGCTTGATGTAAGGCCAGGAAGCATTATTGAAATTCAGGGTGAGAGAAAGACTGTTGGCATTGCTGACAGGGCTCTTCCAGGCGACATGGGCCTGAATATTATGAGAACAGACCCTCTTATCAGGAGGAATGCCAAGACCAGCATCGGCGACTTTGTGGTTATAAGGAAAGCTGATGTCAAGGAAGCTAAAACTGTGACTATTGCTCCTGCAAGAGAAGGACTGATGATAAGGGCTAATCCTGAGGTTTTCAAGCAAGGCTTGCTAGGCAGGCCTGTGGTTAAAGGTGACTTGGTTTCTCTGGGAGGGACTCAGAGAAGAAGGAACACCATGACAGGACAAGGACACCCCTTCTTTGATGAAATGTTCAGCATGATGAATGAGACCACAATGGGCTTGGGCCTTGGAGACCTGAAATTCGTGGTTGTCAGCTGCGATCCTAAGCAGGCAGTTCTTATCACAGAGAATACTGAAGTTATTTTCAGCCCAAAAGCAGTTGATGTGAAAGAGGAAAAGCCAATTGATATTACTTATGAAGATATTGGAGGCTTGGATGAAGAGCTTAAAAAGGTCAGGGAGATGATTGAGCTTCCATTAAAGCACCCAGAAATATTTGAGAGGCTGGGAATAGAGGCTCCTAAAGGTGTTTTGTTGCACGGAGCTCCTGGAACAGGAAAGACATTGCTGGCAAAAGCAGTTGCAAATGAGACCCATGCAAATTTCATACTTATTAATGGCCCAGAAATAATGAGCAAGTATTATGGCCAGTCAGAAGAAAACCTGAGAAAGAAATTTGAAGAAGCAGAGAAGACAGCTCCTTCAATAATATTCATTGACGAGATTGATGCTATTGCTTCAAAAAGAGAAGAGAGCAAAGGAGAAGTTGAGAAGAGAGTGGTTGCTCAGCTGCTTGCAATAATGGATGGATTGCAGGCAAGAGGAAAAGTAATTGTAATAGCAGCAACTAATATTCCTAATGTTCTAGACCCTGCGCTCAGACGACCAGGAAGGTTTGACAGGGAGATAGAGATTGGAGTGCCTAATGAACAGGGAAGGCTTACAATACTGAAAATTCATACCAGGAACATGCCTATTGAGCCTAACTATGAGCTTACACAGGCAATATCTGGTTTAGAGCAAAAGATTAACAAGCTTAACAGGGATTTAATATTACTATCATCCAAAAACTCAAATTCCAATGATGAAGGGTTCCAAGCGCTTATTAAAGGAAAAAAGGCAGAACAGGATAATCTGAAAAAAATCCTTGAGAAAGTTGCCAAGCTAAGGCAATCAGAGTTCCAGAAGTTTATGACAAGCATTGATGTTACCATTCTGAGTGCTGATGAAAAAGCACAATTAGGAAATGCCCTCAGGGAAGATTTGCTCACAAAAATAGCAAGCATAACCTATGGCTTTGTAGGAGCAGACCTTGCAAGCCTGGCAAGAGAAGCAGCAATGACAGTCCTGAGGAGAGTAATCGGAGACACGCAAATAAAGGAGAACGAGCAAATCCCCCAGGAAATACTTGAGAAACTGGTTCTTACTCAGCAGGATTTCCAGGAAGCACTCAAGGTTGTAAGGCCAAGTGCTCTCAGAGAAGTATTGATCGAAATTCCTAATGTGAAATGGGCTGACATAGGAGGACTGGACGGTGTGAAGCAGGAACTTATTGAAGCTGTTGAATGGCCTCTCAATTTCAAGAATGATTTCAAGAGAATGGGAGTTAAGCCGCCAAAAGGAGTGTTGCTTTACGGAGCTCCTGGAACAGGAAAGACATTACTGGCAAAAGCAGTTGCCAGTGAATCTAAAGCCAACTTTATACTTGTAAAAGGGCCAGAGATGCTTAGCAAATGGGTTGGTGAGAGCGAAAAGGCAGTTAGGAAAGTATTTGAAAAAGCAAGGCAGACCAGCCCAACAATCATATTCTTTGATGAGATTGACTCAATAGCTCCCAGGAGAGGACTAGGCGGCGGGGACGATGGCCACGTAACTGAGAGAGTTGTAAACCAACTTCTTACAGAAATGGATGGATTACAGGATTTGAACGATATTGTGATTATCGGAGCAACTAACAGGCCTGATATAATGGATACAGCCCTTATGAGGCCAGGAAGGTTTGACAGGATTATTCTAGTCCCAGTCCCTGACAAGAAGACCAGAAAGGAAATCTTTTCAGTACATCTTAAGGGAATGCCTCTTGACAAGGAGGTTGATATTAACCAGCTCATTGAGAAGACAGAAGGCTATGTTGGAGCTGATATTGAGAGCATTGCAAGGGAAGCAGCTATATTTGCTTTGCGTGAGGATATGAAAGCCAAGACTATTAAGATGAAGCACTTTGATAAAGCTCTTGAAAAAGTCAGGCCCTCTGCAACCAAGGACGTAGCAGATGCTTATGCAGAATTAGAAAAGACCTTCAGGGCTGCAAGGGGCAAGGAAATGAAAGATCAGAGGCCAAGTTATTACGGATAGGCCTCTGGCTGTTAGAAAACCAAAGGTTTTCTCCCAGACCAGCGTCCTTCTTATTATGGTTAGAGTTTTCTGTTTTGTTTCTATAACTATTTTTTCTTAAACATAAATCATAGCAATCTGGCTAGCACCATATCGTTTATCTTATTCTAGTTTTTCTATGATTGTTTAATTTTTACTTGCAAAACCAAAAGATTTAAATATAACAATAACAAATTATATAACTAATTAAGGTTATTTAGATTGCTAACTGAGAAAGAAATACAGGTTCTAGAATTAAGAGCCAAGAAGCTCATCCAGGTAGAAGTAAGTAAAAAACTCAACATAAGCCAAGCAGCAGTTTCTCATTTTGAAAAGAATGCTCTCCGCAAGATAAAGGAAGCAGAGCAAACACTCCAAATAGTCAAAAAGTTAGGTCTGACCAAAAAATGAACCTTGAAAATGAAATAAAAATAATGGAAATAGAACAGAAAACCTACAAGATTGATAGGTTCACTGGCGGATCAGACAGCAATCTAAACATAAAAGAACTGGATGAAAGCAACTACACCCTCTCTCTAAGGGTGGCTAGCAATCAAATAAATGAAACAACCATCCTTAAGCCAGAGAATAGTGAGGATAGAGATTATAGCAAGGATAGAAGAATCGTTATCGCTGGATTAGCAGCAATAATCCTGATAATGACAATCATAGGCATGGTCTACACTAATCCCGGCCACATAACAGGCTATGCTTCTTTAGCAAATGAAATAGAACAATCAACTAACTCCAATCAAGCATTAAACCAGCCGATAGAAACACGCAACCTGGTTGAAACAAGCAAGCCAGTATTAATCATAAAGCTGGAAGAAAACTCAACAATAATAATAACTAAAAAAACAACAATGCCAAAAGATTTAACAGAAGACAGCCAAAGCATCTATATTGAGGAAAACTCATCAGTACTATTGCATTAATTTATTGAGCTTAACAGCAAAATTTATATAAAGTCAACCTTATTACTAAGGAATACTGTTGGTTAATGTATTGGAGGTTAAAAAATGGTGAGTAAAAAAACAAAGGTTGTTGCAGGAATAGCAGTTGCAGCAGCAGCTATTGGAGCAGCTATTTATGCAGCTAAGAAGATGCATGAGAAAGGCTATGATAAGAAAGCAGTGAAATTCCTGAAGGACAGCGCTGAGAAGATTAAGAAAGAAGCTATGAATCTGCAGAAAAAACCTGTTCCTAAGAAGAAAAAAGCAAAAAAGAAAAAGTAAGCTTTAGGGGTCAATTGAAAATGTTCAAACAAGGAGAACAACTAGAGATTAGCACCAGCACCCAGGTATTCAAAGGAGTGTTCATAAAGGAAGAAAAGGATTTTGTAGTCCTAAAGCTTAGCAATGGCTATAATATCGGAGTTGCTAAGAGGAATATCAAGGAGCAGAAGAGCCTTGACCACGCAAAAGCAGGAAAAGAAGAGGATAAGAAAGAAAACAAAGAAACAACCAATCCAAAATTGCCAAATATTTCTATCCTGCACACTGGAGGAACCATTGCCAGTAAGGTTGATTATTCTACAGGCGCAGTAATAGCCCAGTTCACAGAATCAGAAATCCTTGGCTTGTTCCCTGAATTAAAATCAATGGCTAACATTCATAGCAGGCTAATTCGCAACATGCAGTCTGAGATGATAAGGTTTGCTCATTATAATCTTCTTGCAAAAGCTATAGAGGAAGAAGCAAAGAAAGGAGTTGACGGAATAATCCTAACTCATGGAACAGATACCTTGCACTACACCTCAGCAGCATTGGCATTTGCACTTGAAGATATAGGCATACCAGTTATTCTTGTTGGAAGCCAGAGAAGCAGTGACAGGGGAAGCAGTGATTCTGCACTCAACCTGTTAGCAGCTGCTCATTTCATAACTCATTCAGAATTCTCAGGAGTAGCTATTTGCATGCACGAGAATAATGATGACGATAGCTGCATTATATTGCCTCCTTGCAAGACCAGGAAGATGCATAGCTCGCGAAGAGATGCTTTCAGACCAATTAATGCTAATCCTATAGCAAGGATTAGTGTTGAGAAGAAAAAAATAGATTTCATAACCAATTATGAGAAAAAAGACAAGAAAAAAAAGGTGACACTCAAATTATTCAATGAAAAACTAAAAATAGGCTTAGTTAAGCCCCATGTGCAGATGTTTGCTTCAGAAATACGTGCTTACAAAGACTTTGACGGATTAGTAATCGAGCTCCTTGGCATTGGGCATGTTCCAAGCATGAAAGTGGATGAATTCACAGAAGAGAATGAGCACGTTCTCAAAGCGGTAACAGAACTTGCCAAGAAAATGCCGGTAGTAGTTGCGCCTCAAACTATTTATGGGAGGATTAACATGAATGTTTATACTCCCGGAAGACAATTATTAGACGCAGGAGTGATTGGCAATTATACTGACATGACACCTGAGACTGCTTTCATCAAGTTAGCATGGCTGCTCAGCAACCACAAAAAAGAAGAAATTAAAGAGCTATTTGAAAAGAACCTTCGCGGAGAGATTTCTGAAAGGAGCGAGAAAGAGACATTCTTAGTATGATAACCATCCGCGAGCTCCTTAACAAGATAAAATGGGACCAGAACCTTAAGCCAGAAGACTATACAATCTATTATTTGGACAGGATTAGCAAAACATTAAAAAAGCTGAAGTATTCAGACATCATAAGAACAGAAGAAACCTTCATGATTATAGACATGAATGGCGAGGAAACACACATTCCGTTGCACAGGGTGAGAAGGGTTAAGGGAAAAAACAAGGTTGTATGGGAAAGATGACAACTCTGAATTATAATGAGCTGGGATTGAAATGCGGCATTGAGATTCATCAGCAGCTCGAAGGCCATAAGCTTTTCTGCAACTGTCCTACTGAAATTAGAAAGGACAACCCTGACTTCAAGATAATTCGAAGGCTAAGGGCTAGTGCTGGCGAAGAAGGAAAAGTTGACCAGGCAGCGCTTCATGAGCAAAAAAAGCAGAAATATTTTGTTTACCAAGGCTATAATGATATTAATTGCGAGGTTGAACTGGATGAATCTCCTCCAATACCAGTAAACCAGGAAGCTCTCAAAGCTGTTCTTCAAGTTGCCAAGATGCTTAACTGCGAGATTGTTGACGAGATACAGGTCATGAGGAAGACTGTTATTGACGGCTCAAATACTTCTGGCTTCCAGAGGACCATGATGATTGGCATGCACGGATTTGTTGAGGTTAATGACAGGAAGATAGGAATAGACCTGATCTGCCTGGAAGAAGAAGCTTGCCAGATTATTGAGAGAAAAAAAGAATATGATGTTTATAACCTTTCAAGATTAGGAATTCCACTTATTGAGATTGCAACTAAGCCTGACATCACAACTCCTGAAGAAGCAAAAGAAGTTTCTGCAAAACTAGGTATGATTCTCAGGAGCACAGGAGCTTGCAAGAGGGGGATAGGCACAATAAGGCAGGACATAAACCTGAGCATCAAGGCTGGCGCGAGAATAGAAATCAAGGGCTTTCAGGACTTAAGAAGCATTCCTAAGATTATGAATTATGAAATTGAGAGGCAATTAAAGCTGATAAAGCAAGGCAAGAAAGTAGAGTCAGAAGTTAGGAAAGCAGAAGCTGACTTCACCACCAGCTTTCTAAGACCAATGCCTGGCATGGACAGGATGTATCCTGAGACTGATATCCCCCCAATAATCCCTGAGATAAAAGGGATTAAGACAGTTAAGACAATTGATGAAAGAACCAAAGAGCTAGCCAAGGAATTTGAGCTAAGCCACGAGCTCGCATCCCAGATAGTAAAAGAAGAAATTAATTTTGAAGAATACGTGAGCAAGTACAAGAACCTTAAGCCTAAGTTTATTGCCGAAACCCTTGTCAATGCTCCCAAGGAGATAAGAACAAGGTTCAAGAAAGAGATTGATGTTTTTAAGCATGCTGACGAATTGTTTGCAAGAGCAGACAAGGGTGAGATACCAACCAGCGCTGTGTTTGAGATACTAACAGAGATTGCAAATGATAAGAAACCTGATTATGACAAATACAAGGGAATGAGTGATGAAGCTATTGAAAAAGAAATCGTAACATTAATAAAAGACAACAAGGAAGCACCTATTAATGCTCTCATGGGCATGCTCATGGCAAAGCATCGAGGTAAGATCGACGGCAAAAAAGCCATGGAGCTGCTGAATAAGCACAAGAAATGAGAAGAGCTAGAAGTGATTTCAATGAAAAAAATACCTTATAACACTTACGCAAAAAGGATTGCTTTTAATGCTCCTGCAATGGCTGACTTTAAGAATGACTACACTCTCATTGACATGCACGTCCACACAAAATACTCCCATGACTCAATAACAAATATTAACTTTCTCCTTAAGAGAGCAGCTCAGATGAAGATAGGATTCGCTGTTACTGACCACTTACGAGCAAAAGGAGCAGTCGAGGCTTCAAAGCAAAAAAAGGTCATGATAATACCAGGCATTGAGATAGCAGCACTTGAGAATAAGGAAATCCTGTTCTACTTTTATTCTGTTAAAGACCTTGACGAGTTCTACGAAAGGAATATTAGAAACAAGACAACCCTTCATCGCATACCAAAAAGCGCTTGGGGCAGGACCGTAACATCAGTCAAGTCACAATTAACCATAAGAGAGCTAATTAATAGGGCTGAAAATTATAGTTGCCTGATAAGCATTCCTCATCCTTATCTTTCTGGCATAAGAAAAAGCCATTCTTTTTTTAAAAAGCCAAAAAACTTACATTTGCTAAATAAGATTGATGCTATTGAGGTTCTTAATGCATCCAACAGAAGGTATATGAACAAGAAAGCCCTGAAATGGGCTGTTAAAGTTAAAAAATCATTTACCGCTGGAAGCGACGCCCACGTATTGACAGAACTAGGAAGCGCAGTTGTTGCCAGCAGGGCAGACAATATTGAGGACTTTCTTAAGTCTATAAGGAAAAAGAAGAACTTTGTTATCGGAAAAGAAATAAGGCTGCCTGCTGTTTTCAAGGATGGCTGGAAGTCAATGAAGAGCAAAAGAGAGAACGGCTGGGCTAAGCTTGACGGACGAAGCTCTACTGAGCCAGGGCTGTTCGCAGAAGAAGAAGACTAAAGCAAAGACTTAAGATAAAGATAATTAGCAGCCCAGAGCATGCTCTCATCAGCATAGTAAAGAAGAGTTCTGAAAGGCTTGCCATTGTTATTGTATAGCTCCAAAAAATTATGGTGAGTTTCTATTTGCTTCTTGTACTTCTCCAAGTATTCTTTTGCTAGGTTCTTATCAGTTTCAAGAACAATTTTTATGTACATAAAGCCAACATGAGCCCAGATTGAGTTGCGCTCATAGCCACTGGCTAAAACCTCGCCAGCAATCATCTCATGCTCCTTGAATTTCTTGTCAGCATATTTCAGAGGGAATGGCTTGTCCAAGCCCTCAGCCCTTATTGCGCTAATTGCTTTTCTCATCACAGTCTTATCATTTATCAAGCCTGACCAGAAAGGAATAACATTAGCATCCCCGCAAACAAACTTGTTGCCTGACAAGTCATCAAGGAAATAACCTCCTTTATGATTCCAGAAATTATCAACAACTATTTTTTTGTAATCATATTTCTTAAAAGGATTGTCCAGAATTTTTATCTCCTGCAAATCATTGGTAAGCATTCCAGTAATCACATTATCATAGCAAGAGCTCTGCCTAAGAGCATGGTCTTTCATAGAGCTATAAGTCTTGTCCTTCCTAACCAGCCCTGTATTCTCATCAATAACCAGGTCATAATACCTCTTAATCCCCCTGTTAAGAAAACCCTCGTATTTTTTTATCAGGTCATATGCTTTTGCAAGCTTAAGGCTTCTTATCAGGAAAGCCAGGGCATCAGGAGAATACTTGTCAGGGAAAGTAAAAGGCTTACCGCTGGGGCTTATGGATTGCTCTATTCTTCCATGGCGCTCAAAAACTTTTAGGGCGTATTCAAGAGTGCTAAGAACTTGTTTTCTATAGCCAAGCTTAAGCAAAGCCTCTGTGCACCAGCCAAAATCACGAGCATAGAACTCGCAGAAATGCCCGTTTCTGCTGCTAACCATGAAATAATTTTTTTTCTGGTTATAACAGTCATGGATTATCTGCTGTGCGATTTGCTCAGCGCTGCCAGGATATTTTCTTAACCCCTTGAAAAGAACTCTTATTCTCCTCTTAAACATCCTCAGGCCTTCTGAGAGATAGATAAAAATCATTTTCTTTTTTGAATTACACATTTCCTTACTCTAAATCTACTCTAACCCGCCTTTCTTATTACTCTTGCCCTTATTAAAAAGCAGCTTGCCTCTGTTCTTCACTTCTTTCAGGCTTAAAAATCTCTTTTCATGAGCAGGATGCCTGAACATTTTTATTGTCAAAGGCTCTGCCCTCCCATTCCTGAAAATCATGGTCTTCATAATCGGATTTGAATATTTGCTGTCATAAGCTTCTTTAACAACCCTCTTAAAGGCTCCTATGTAAAGTGAGAGGATAACTCCTACCAAGACCCATAACAAATCCCTAGCCCTGGTAATCATTGCCAAGCCAACACCTGCTGCTGAGCCAAGGCCAAGCACAGAGAAAAGAGAGGCTTGAAAAGCTTCAAGGCTCCCAAGGCCCATTGGCACGGGCACAAGGAAAGCTATTCCCACCACAGAGAACACTATGAACACTATGCTAAGAGGAGCATTTATCCCAAGCATAAGCATTAAAATCTTATACTCAACAATTGAGAGGCAAAGGCTCAGTAGGCTAATGGACAGTGCAACAAAAAAAGCTTTTTTCTCCTGATTATAGAACTTGATAATCGGCTTTTCAAAATCAGCAATTACCTGCTGGTATTTGAGCAAGAACTTAACCTTATGCAGGCGCAAGAACTGGTAAAGGGCTGTAAAAACAGGCTTACCCTGCAGAATCCTGGAATAAAACTTCCAGAGCAGGTAGAGAAGAAATAAGGAAAGCACTATGAGTAGTATATTGAGACCTCTGGGCAAGGCATAATCAATAGCCAAGGTAAGCAAGCCAAAAATAAAGAACAATACAGAAACAGACATTTCAATGCTCTTATCAGCGACCACAGCAGCCAAGCCTTCCTTGAATTTAATTCCCTTCCTTGTAAGCAAGGCAGCTCTTACTGGCTCACCGCCAGCCTTTCCAGAAGGAGTAAGATAGCTTATCCCGTATTCAATAACTCTGAAACTGAATGCTTCTGAAAAAGAAAGGTTATGGCCAAATGTCTTAAGGACAAAACGCCACCTGATAGCAAAGAGCAACATAATTGAGAAAGAAACGCAAAGGTAAACAATAACAAGCAAAGGCGTTATGTGACTGAAGGTTGAAAAAACCTGCTTAAAAGGGTATTTTAAGACAACAACAATAAATAGCGTTACTCCTAGAATAATTGATGCTGCTATTTTAAGTGCCTTTTTATTAAGTTTCATGTTAGCCAATGCTCGCAATTATAAAGCGGACCAGGGGAGACTTTCGTAGGTTTTAGGATTTTTTGGCAATTCGGAGGATTTTGCGAAGCAAATATCCTCCTTAAGTCTTTTTAGCAGAAAAGCAATGCTTTTCTGCTCCAGAAATGTTTTGAACATTTCTGTTACCAGATTTTTTCCTAAAAATCTGTTCGAACTCCCGACTTACAGCTCTCGCCCATTGCTTCGGTTAATTCTCACATATCATTTGATACTAGCGAAATAATCTTCATCAGCGCTAGGATAGGAGGCTGTCGCCCTTTTTGGCATTTTATTGTATCCAAACTAGGCCACTGGTCCAGCACATTAGAAAAGTCGAGTATTATTTATTAATGTAATGGTTTTTTCTTAGAAAAGTAGATTATTATAAGTATCATGCTTTATTCAGCATGAATATCGAGAAGTTAAGTATTGCAGCAAAACTAACCCACACGATGTATGGTATTAGCAGGTAAGCTGCTGTTCTTGATATTGGGTAGAAATTCGTTATTGTCCATAGGATGAAAACCCATAGTAGCACTATTTCTATCAGTGCAAGCATAGGTGATTGCATGCCAAAGAACAGTATTGACCACAGGATGTTCAGGACTAACTGAACTGCGAATATGAGCAAGGCAATCTTGACATGAGGATCTGCTATGCCTTTTTGCCAGACAAGGTAAAGCGAAATGCCCATTAGAATGTATAATAAAGTCCAGACAGGACCAAATATCCATCCAGGAGGATTAAAGCTCGGCTTATTGATGTTTGAGTACCAGCTGTCAGGCCCTGTTGTGGTAAATAATGAGCCAATGAAGCCTGCAGCAAGGCAGATTATTATTGATATTACCAGCAACAGTGTTTTGTTCATGAGAACAGGGAAGATTGTGCCTTATAAAAAGCTTGTTAAAAAATAAGCAAAACATTTTAATTCAGTAGAGCAACACTTCTCTGTATGAGTGATTATAAGATCAAGCAACTGCCAGAAGACTTCGTTGTAAAGGAAGAATCAAGTGTCAAGCTGGTCGCAAGTGGCGAGTATTCTGTTTTCAAGCTGAAAAAAAAGAACTACACAACTGAAAAGGCTGTTCAGCAGGTTGTAGACAGCTTGCATATTGACAGGAAAAGGATTGGCTATGCTGGCAGCAAGGACAGCAAGGCAATCACAGAGCAGAGCATCAGCCTGCACAATGTCAGCAAGGATAAAGTTAAGAAGCTAGAGCTAAAAGATATTAATCTGAAATTTCTAGGCCATTCAGGCGAACCTATCAGCCTTGGAGACCTTGAAGGCAACAGCTTTGAGATTGTAGTCAGGAACATAATAAAGAAACCTAAGAAGATTGACAGGATTATCAATTATTTTGGTGAGCAAAGGTTCAGCACCAACAACGTAGAGATAGGCAAGGCTATTATCAAGAAAGATTTTAAGAAAGCTGTTGACAGGTTGCTTGAGAGCATTGGCAGAGATGAGAAAAAGGTTATTGAGCACCTGCAGAAGAACAAGAATGATTTTGTAGGAGCGCTCAAGAAGATTCCTTGGAAGACCTTGACCATGTACATCCATGCTTACCAGAGCAAGTTATGGAATGAAACAACTAAGGAGTTCGTTAGTAAAGAAAGTAAAGCCCTTCCAGCGTCTGAGGAACAATTAATTAATAAAAAGATTCCCTTAATTGGTTTTGCAACAGAGATACAGGATAATGATGTGAAAAAGATTGTTGACAAGATTCTGCAAAACGAGGATGTGAAGCCAAGCGACTTTGTAATCCGCGCAATACCTGACCTTAGCAGCGCAGGGAATGAGAGGGAAATGTTTGTCGAGATTAAAAATTTGAAGATAGACAAGCTTGAGGATGACGAGCTGAACAATGGCAAGAAGAAGGTTAGGATAACCTTCTCGCTTTCTAAGGGCAGCTATGCTACTGAGGTTATCAAGGAATTGTTTGCTTAATTAAAGCAGAAGCAGCTCTCGGCATTCCTTTCTCATAAAATCTTTGTGTAATTTAAGTTTAGGGGTCCCATTCTTTAGGGTGTCTTCACAACGAATAAGTATTCTTTGCGGGTATTTATCATTCCTGTCATTCATACTGGCACCGTATACAATTCCTTCAATTCTTGCCCAGACGCATGCAGAAGAGCACATTGGACAAGGTTCAAAAGTCGCATATAACCAGCACCCTTCGAGTTTATAAGATTTTAATTTTTTTGCAGCAGCTCTTATAGCATTCATCTCCGCATGATTAGTTGGGTCATTATCTCTCCTAATGGTGGTAAATGCTTTAGAGATTATATCATCTCCTTTCACAACTATGGCTGCTACAGCATGCCCTCCCTCTTTGTATTTCTTCTTGGCTAGTTCAATAGCCTTGACCATGATTTCTTTGTTTGGGTGAATCATAATGGATGAAAACCAAACTATTTATATAAATTTAACTAAAAATAATATCTTTCGGATTCAAAATCACAATCTTTATATACCACTAATGAAATCTTAATCATATGAACTGTACTTCATACGAGGTTTTTTTCAGGAATTTCTCAAATAAGACCAAGTTTGATATAGTCATGAGCCTGAAGAGCAAGCCAATGAGCGTCATGGAGCTCACGAAAGTTCTTGGTGAGGAACAGAGTAAAATATCCCATAGCTTAGCTAGTCTTGCAAAGTGCGGAATACTCAGCGTAAAGCAACAGGGTAAGAAAAGGATTTACTCTCTCAACAAGGAAACAATAATGCCAGTCCTGGACCTGGTTCAAAAGCATGTTGAGAAGCACTGCACAGGGAGGTGCCGCAAATGAAAGAAATCTACATGGATAATGCTGCTACAACCAAGATTGATCCTAAAGTTCTCAAAGAAATGATGCCTTACTTTGATGTGAAGTACGGCAATGCATCTTCAACGCATAACAAGGGGAGAGAAGCAAAGAATGCAATGGAAGATGCAAGAAGAATCATTGCGAAATCAATAGGTGCATCTCCTGAAGAAATAATCTTCACATCAGGAGGGACAGAATCAAATAATTTTGCTCTCAAAGCAATAGCCTTTGACAATAAAAGCAAAGGCAATCACATAATCACAACCAAGATAGAGCATGACTGCGTAATGAATGCCTGCAAATGGCTTGAAACTCAAGGCTTCTCAGTAACATATCTTGATGTTGACAAGGAAGGATTTGTCAGAGCAGAAGACCTTGAAAAAGCAATAACTCCAAAAACAATTCTCGTGACAATAATTCATGGCAATAATGAGATAGGAACAATACAAGACCTAAAAGCACTTGGAGAAGTGTGCAAAAAGCACAATGTTTATTTTCACTCAGATGCATGCCAGAGCTACACCAAGACAGAGATTGATGTGAGAAAACAAAACCTTTCACTATTAACCCTTAATGCTCACAAGATACACGGGCCAAAAGGAGTAGGAGCCCTATATATAAGAAGAGGAACAAATATCAAAGCCTGGCAGCACGGAGGAGGACATGAGCGCAACCTACGCTCAGGCACAGAAAACATCCCAGGCATCGTGGGGTTTGCAGAAGCATTCAGGCAAGCAGACAGTGGCAAGCACATCAAGCACATGACAATGCTAAGAGACATGATAATTGAAGGCATTGAAAAAAATATCCCCGAATCAAAACTTGATGGTCCACGCGGAGATAAAAGATTGTGCAACAACATCAATTTCATATTCAGCAGGATAGAAGGAGAAGCAATAGGAGGCTACCTTGATTTGAAAGGAATAAGCTCATCAACAGGCTCAGCATGCTCAAGTCACAGCCTAGAACCAAGCCATGTTCTACAGGCAATAGGATTAAGCAAAGCAGAAGCAAACGGAAGCCTGAGACTTTCCATCAGCAGGTTCACAACAGAAGAAGAAATAAAATACCTGCTTGAAACCCTGCCGCCGATAATCAAGAAGCTGAGACTTATAAGCCCACTTTGATGCATTAATTTTATTTAAGCACTGCAACAATATCCTCAAATACTTTCTCAATCGCTTGCGAGCCATCAACTCTTAGAAGAACTTCTCGTTTCTCGTAATAATCAAGCAACGGCTTGTTTTCCTTGTGAAAAGTTGCAAGCCTTTTCTTCACAAACTCTGGCTTGTCATCTTCTCTCTGTATCAGCGCTCCGTTGCACTTGTCACAAACCCATGCTTTTTTAGGCTTAATGTATATAGTATTATAATCTGATTTGCAAGTTGAGCATATAAGCCTGGCAGATATTCTTTTGATGGCTTCTGAGTCACTGATCTCTATGTATATGCACTTGCTAACTGGTTTTTTTTGCTCAAGAAATTCTGCCTGGACAATATTCCTAGGGTAGCCATCGAGCACAAAGCCATTTTTACAGTCAGATTTTATAATTCTCTGCGCAACAATCTGATTGGTTATGCCATCAGGGATAAGGTTTCCTTTATCCATGAGCTCTCTGACTTTTTTGCTTAGCGCTGTTTGTTCATACTTCATCTCCCTGAAAATATCTCCTGTAGAAATGTGAGGAATTTTATATTTTTCAGCAATCAGTTTTGCCTGGGTTCCTTTTCCAGAGCCTTGAGGGCCTATGAGAATATAGTTGCGCTGCACCTTATCACCCAAAATATCCTTCAGTTGCCTTGGACTCATTATTATTCTTCCAAGAATCCCTTAGCTTCTCCATAATCCCAAGAACATCCTTTTTCATTTCTTTCCATTCCTTGAAAGCCTTGAGTATGATAACTGCTGCAGTATCATCGCTGTACTCATAATCCTTGATTATCAAGTCCCTGTGAGTATAAGCTAATTTTTTCATCAGGTCAAAGATATGCTTTTTTTCATCATCAGAAAACACTTCCGCCTCATACATGGTTGCTAGGTTGTTCTCTGCAGGCTGGACAATATCACTCAAGGCCTTAAAGACCAGCTCTACCCTATCCATTATCTTGCCAAGAATTGTTCTTAGGATGAACTGCGTGTCCTCTAGCTTTCCAATACAGAACTCCTTGTCCAGTTCCTTAAGCTCTGGCAAGTAATATTTCTTCTTCAGAGCCTCGTATTCTTTTGTCATATCTTTTTCCTTTTCTTTGTCTTTATCTTTTTCTTCTGCCATGGTTATTCTAGACTAGGCTGGGCTTTTAATATTTTGCGATAAGACAATGCTTAGAAATCAGGTTTTTTTCTTCTTGTTGCCCTCAGAGCAGCATTCCTTGCGTATTCATTCAGCCAAAAGCTCAGTGTATCATAGATTCTACCCTCTCTTTCAGATAATTGAGGCTCTGGTTTTTCTTTATGACCAGAAGCTCTTCTTGCATGGAGCAAGATTAAGTGTTCAGCAGGAGTCAACTCTGGACTTGGTTTTTTATTATTCCCGCCGTATTGTTTCAATAATTCCTTAAAGTTTCTCCTAAGAAGTTCATAATCCTGTTGCTGGCGCGTTGTCAAATCAAGGTATACAGGCATTGTAGAATTTTGAGCCATGACTTCCAGCTCTTCATATGCTGGTATTTCTCCTCTTGCATACCTGGGTATCTTGCCTGCGGTTTCCACTAAACAGCTTACTAAGCCTTTGGAGAATATATTGAATTTTGCATCAGCCATAGTCATCACCTAAAAAAAAAGAACTATCTCATGGCATTTAAAGGTTTCTATTGCCAAGTGAAGATATGTCTTCTAAATCAAAATATTTATATATAAGTTAGTGTAATACATAGGGAATACTATACGATTACGTATACTATTCGCATAGTATAGAGAACTCAGGCATACAGAAAACTGACAAAAAGCATACATATGACATACATTTGTCATACAGGGGTAGAAGGTTGACAAAGAAGACAGAAATACTCAACATCAGATTGCCTGACGAGCTAATTCTAGAACTAGACCAATTGGTAAAAAAGAAAGTTTTCAAATCGCGCTCAGAAGCTATACGAGAATTCGCCAGAGAATATGTGCAGAGCCAACTGCATGAGGAAAAAAAATCTGGGCAAGGGGGTGAAGGATGGTAACTTCTATCGTAAGTGTGAGGATGCCATCCTCCCTGGTTCAGACCCTAAGAGATCTGGCAAAAAATAACCATTTCTTAGACATAAGCGAGGAAGTAAGAAGCGTAATCAAGAGTCAGGTAAGAAAATACAAGATAAGGCTGGGAGAGATAAAGCCTCTTGAAGAAGAAAAGCCTGCAGAGAAAAAAACTGATTTCAAGACAGAGAATATGATAAAAGAAGAGATGGTTAGGCGGCTGAAAAGAATGATTGAGGAACTAGAGCATGAGTGAGCAAAACAAAATAGCAAAAAAGAGAATTAGCTTGTTGCTAGTTGCAGCACTCTTTGCGCTATTCTGTACATCATTAGCCTCAGCAACAATTGACCTTGTGACCCCAGCAAACAACACCTACTCAAACAAAATCGTAACCTTTGATTACTATGTCGGCCTTGACAACCTAACTGTTACTAATTGCAAGCTCATCATAGACTCAGAGACAAAAGCAACAAACACCAACATAACCAACCCGGGATTCAATGCATTCACAGAAAACCTAACAACAGGAAACCACAGCTGGAGAATTGAATGCTATTATAACAACAATTCTGAGAGCAGCGAAGAAAGAACCATCATAATTGACAGTTTAAAGCCAACCATAGTGCTCTTCTTCCCTATTAATAAGACTCAGATAAATGCATCTAGTGTAGATATCAACTTTGTTGTGCTTGACAACATTGCAGAGAACATCAGCTGCGACATCACACTGAACAACAACGTGAACAAAAGCATCACAGCCAAAAACAGCGAGCCTGCAACAACCACGCTAAGCACATTAGAAACAGGAAATTACACTTGGGGAATAACCTGCTATGATTATGTCAATAACTCAGAGACAAGCGAAACAAGGACATTCAGGATTGAAGCGCTGCCAGCACAGCCAACATTTAACATAACCATCCCGGGAATAGAATACAATATTGGAGATAACATCCTGATGACCATAAGTGCTCCGCAGGGAACAAGCATAAGGGTAGAAGTCTGCCCTGACAAGCCAGGATTTGTAGAATGCAAAGTTCCTGTCAATGCCCAGAACGTAATGAATTATCCATTCCAGGAATATCTTATGTTCACTAATTACGAGGGCAAATATCTGCTTGAGGCTTTCTTCAACTACAGCGGCTTCACAGAAGCAAAAGCACTGAATTATGAAATAAAAAACAATATCAAGATAGATATTGATACTGATGATGACCAGAGAAGGAATGTTCCAGTCATTCTTAAAGCAGATGCAAAAGGAGGAGTTGGCACTCTTAATTACACCTGGCATCTAAGCGATGGCTCAGTAAAGAATGGCAAAAAAACCAACATAACATATACGACAGCAGGGAACTATGTCAATACAGTCTCAGTTAAAGATGCTTATAACAACACCAAGAACAGCAGCATAACCATAACTGTTGACAATACTTATTATGTAAAAATAGTTGTAAAAAACTCAGTAACAAAAGGAGTTATTTCACGAGCAACTGTTGATATTGATGATGAAGAAAAAGAAACAGATGCAAATGGAGAAATAGGATATTACCTAACACCAGGGCAAAAGGGAATATTCGTCCTAAAAGAAAATTATACAATGTACCACAGTGATTTAGACATTACAAAAGACGAAACCATTACTCTGTTCCTTGAGCCAGTAATTAACCAGGAGCCAATAATCACTCTCATAAGGCCAGGAAATAATTCAGGAATAACAGGCACAACAACAGAGCTGGCTTTCAAAGCAGAATACAACAGGACACTTAACTGCAGCTTCTATATCAATGAGAAAAATGATGGCTTCTTTGCCTACCTAGGAAGTATAGAGGTAAGTGACAGTGCTGAGCATGCATTCGGGGTTATAGAGCTTGAGAACAAAAGCTACTGGTGGAAAGTTGAATGCGTTGATAAGATTGGAAAAAGTGGAATGAGTACTAGCTGGGTGTTCAATGTAGGAAGCCTTGCTGCATTACCAACCCCCCAGACAACTGAGCCACAGGCAAGTAGCGGGAATTTCAAGACATATGACGACTGGGTTAAGGAATTCCAGCAAATCCTTGATAACATTAATGCCCTGCCAAAAGATGAGAAAGAAGCGGCAGAAGCTCTTGGGATTTCAAGCATTATAGATGAAAGCATATCTGTTTTCAAGAACACCATAAGAGATCTTGATGCTCTTAATTTCAGGACAGACCTAACAGATGCTGATAAGCAGGCAGAAGGGGAACAAATGGTGCTGAACGCAGAACAAGCCTATCAAAAAACACCTATAAGTATTGAGCTGCTTAACAAAGATGCATTTGTTGACTATATAAAACCAGATGAGATAGAGGCGTTGCTCGACCAGTACCTTGAGATAAACAATGTTTCGCTAAGCATTAGCAAGAAAGAGCTCCTGAAATTCATTAATGATTTGCAGCAAGAAGTCCTAATCTCCAGCAAGGTAAAAACTGCCAGGGTTACTTACAGAGATGGGACTCAAAGCGATGCAAGCATTATTCTTAGGGAGATAAAAACCTATAACATCACAGAAGGCGCATTCATCATGGAAATAATACCGAAAGATGTTGCTGAGAAAGCAGATAACATCATGAGCTCACAGAAATATGAAGTGGTGATGCAAGACCCAATCATCAAGTTTGGCTTACAAGGCGACACCACCATAACTTATTATTTTGAAGCTAATCAAGACTTGGAACTGCTGAAGAAAATAAAAACTGTGGTGCTTGTAGACCCGGCGTCAATTGAGGCTAAACAGAAAATAACTGGCTTCTCAATTAAGGGCCTGAAAATGCCATCAGGCAAAGGAATAATGTTCATACCAGTAATAATAATACTGCTAGGCGGCTTGGTGTTTGCAGGAATTAAATACGACGGCATCAACACAGCCAGGTATCTTGCTTACAGAATTTATGGCAAGAAAAGCCTTCACTATATCAGCGTCATACTCAATGAGATTAATGACAATCTTGACGGAGGCGATCATGAGAAAGCCATTGATCTTTATAATGAAGCAAAAGATGCTTACAGCGAGCTATCAACTCTTGCAAAGAATGATGTATATGAAAATATTTCCCAAACAGCAGTGAGGGTGAAGGAATATTGCGATGCAATGCAAGCCCAGGGCAATATTGCTGAGCTGAAAGTAATGGTGAATAATATCCAGGGTTTGCTTAACAACGGCCAGCTGTCTGCTTCTCTTGAAGAATACAAGAGGATTGAAGCAGCATACACTCAGCTTGATGATGATACCAAGGAACTGATTCATCCGACCCTCGTAGCCCTTGGCAACAAGATACAAATCGCAATTGAGAATACAAAGAATTTGATTTAATGAAATATAAGAGAATATTATTGATGAGATGAAAAACAAATGGTTGTAAGAACAAAACAAAAGGAGATTACATTTAGGATTCTGATAATCATAATGCTAATACTGGCTGTAAAAGGCTTGGTTATTGTTAGCCAGTTCCTGGGCTATGCAGCTTATCTTGAAACAGAAGGAGGAACAGTCAGCGAAATAGACTTAGCAATAGTTTATGACGTTACTCATTGGTCTGCTCTTTATGGAACAGCATGGGGGGTTGGCTGGACTACTGAATGGTACTTTAACCTGACAGGGAATGTTACTCTCACGCAAGTTGATAATGAGAAGCACCTGCTATTCGAATGCTTTGAGCCGAATAAGGAGCATGAAATATATGCAAGCATGACGCCAGAAGACCAAATACTTTTCAATTCTCTCAGGGCAGCAACAACAGCAGAAATTGATGCATACCTGAACATTAGCAGCTCAGATTTCTCTTCAGCAGCTAACACATTCACACAAAGTGCGACCTTCAATGTAGGTGAGCAAACCATTACTGCTCCTGCCATGTATACGTACTCATGGAACAATATCAATTCAACAGCATTTGTCACAGGCATATTGAAAGATAATAATAGCAATATCGTAATTGTGACAAAAATACTTGATACTCCTATTAATGGATTCCAAGGCTCGCGTCTAAACTATCAAATAATCCTACCTATCCATTACAGCACATGGCAGGATTATTATGTCTGGGCTGATCCGACAGATAATTGCCCAGCAGGAGAAGGCTCAGCACCCTGGGCTGGTTATGTATATGGTAATGTTACTGATACCTCTGGCAACCCATTAGGATCAGTGATAGTACAAGTTGCTGATGCTGTGAATTATAGCAATAATATAACTGGCTTCTATAATATGACTGCAAGAGAGGGCAACTGGACTATTTATGCAATGAAAACAGGATACGAGACATATATTAGCAACGTGAACATAACAAGAGGAAACGGAACTATGCACAATATTGTCATGGTGGCAAAGCAGCCTATTAATCCGCCGAATCCAGGCATAGGGCCTGGCTATGATGAACCAGGAAACACCTTTGATACAGGAGTCGATGCGAAAGGGACAAAAACCAAGACAGCAGAATATGATATGCCTCCAGTAATCCAAAGGCCACAAAAAATTGAGGGAACAGATTATGTGGTCTCAATATCTGAGATTAACAGGAAACTGCGCCTAGGAAACTTCCTTCAGGAAAAGATTACCCTTTTCAGCTTCAAGGAAAAGCCAGCAACTGTTTATTTCACAATTGAGGGAAATGTCAGTAACCTCATAAAAATGGATAAGATATCAATGGTGCTCATGCCTCATGGCTCTGACTACATGACTATTACCATATTCGGAGTCGGGGATGTCGGGGTATACAACGGTACTCTGCTCATGAGCGGAGATATAAATGCAAGCATACCTATCACCATTGAGATACTGTCAAAAGAAAAACTTCCTGTGCAAGCATTACTAATAGACCTTGAGCTCAACAAGAAAATAGCCTATCCGGGTGACACCTTAAAATTCAAAACTGATTTGAGAAACCTGCTAACAGACTTACAATACCCTGTGCAGCTATATTATACTATCCAGGATGTTGAGGGAAAAGAAACACTGTGGGACTATGAAACCAACGTATTCCTAAAAACATCATTCTCTATGCTCAAGAATGCCATAATACCGAGAGATGCAAAGCCCGGAGACTACATACTCAGAGTCACTGCCAACTATCTCGGATTAAGCGCAGGAACAAGCACTATGTTCAAGATAAGCACTCCCTGGTACTTGATATTGCTGGTAGGCCCAATAAGAGTATGGCATGTCTTGCTCTTCCTAATACTTGTTGCTCTAGGGCTATTAGCTTACTGGCAAATAAAAAAGAGAATAGAATCCAAAAAGAAATTCCATCTCAAAGTAGAGCTTAATGAGCTACCAAAGCCAGGGCCAAGAAGCATATTTGTTGGAAAAATAGCAGAGACAGACCACAAAACCTATTTCAACCTTGAAGCCTTTATGACTCACACCATAGATGCAGGAAGCACAGGAGGAGGAAAAACAGTATCTGCCCAGGCTATTGTAGAAGAAATGCTTCTGAAAGGAGTGGCTGTGATTGTGTTTGACCCAACAGCTCAGTGGACAGGCATGCTTAGGAAATGTACAGACAAGACCATGTTTGCACTCTATCCATTCTTTGGCATGAAGCCAACTGATGCAAGAGCATTTAGCGGGAATATAAGGCAGATATCAAATCCAAGAGAAATAATTGATATCAAGAAATATGTGAAGCCTGGAGAGATACAAATCTTTGCCTGCCACAAGCTCGAGCCAAAAGAAATGGATATGTTTGTATCAAACAGCATCAGGGAGATTTTCAGGGCAAACTTTGGAGAGAGCAGAACTCTCAAAGTATTGTTTGTTTATGATGAGGTTCACAGGCTGCTGCCCAAATTCGGAGGAAGCGGAGAAGGATTCCTCCAGATAGAAAGAGGATGCAGAGAGTTCAGAAAATGGGGACTTGGCATGCTGTTGATATCACAGGTTTTGAGCGACTTTGTCGGAACTATCAAAGCTAACATTAACACAGAAATCCAGATGAGGACAAGAGATGAAGGAGACCTGGAAAGAATCAGGGTAAAATACGGAGAAGAAGTCCTGCGATCTCTAGTAAAGGCAACTGTTGGTAGCGGGATGGTAGAGAACCCACACTATAATAGAGGTAAGCCTTATTTCATCGCCTTCAGGCCGCTGCTGCACAGTGTGCAAAGGCTTACTGATGAAGAAATTGAGAAGTACAATGAATACAACGACAAGATAGACCAATTGCAATTCGAGCTTGAGCAGCTGGAAAAAGAAGGGCTTGACGTGTTTGACCTAAAGCTTGAGCTTAAGCTCGCAACTGACAAGGTAAAAACAGGCAACTTCAACATGGTACAGATATACCTTGATGGCCTAACCCCTAGAATAGAGAAGAACTGGGCTAAGCTAGGTAAAAAACCTGAGAAGCTCGAGAAAAAACTGGTCTCAGAAGAAGAGTTGCAAGAAGCAATTACAAAAGCCAAAAAGGCAAGAGAGCAGTTTGAGGCTGAGATGAAAAAAGAATCTGCAAAATCAGAAGAAGGAGAGAAAAAAGAAGTAAGCGGAGCAGCGCTTTTCAGAAAGGATGTGAGCCCTGAAAAAATACTCAAGCTCGTGAACGGTATGCTAGTAATAAACATGGCTAGCCTTTTTGACGAGATATCAGCCATGAAAGACGAGGACTTTGAAAAGCACGTTAGTGGAGCCAAGAATGACTTTTCAGACTGGGTACAGAATGCTGTTGAGGACAAGGAACTAGCAGACCACCTTAAATTAGCCCGCACAAAACCAGAGATGCTCGACCTCCTGGCTCTTAGAAGGGATAACAAACCACTGCCAAAGCTTAATATTGACAGTGTAAAGAAGTTAAATGAGGCAAAGGCTTTTGAGGAAATGGCTAAGCCACCAGAAATAGTTGAAAGTGAGAAGAAAAAATCAGAACATGATCTTGAGAAAAAAGTGAATAAAGAAGAAAAAGAGACTAATGGAATAGAAGCAACCATAACATATACCTTCAAGCTGGACAATGGCGAAGAGATAAAAACAATAGGAGAGCTGAAGAAAATTATCAGCCAGATGGATGAAATCACTTTCAAGCATTATGTTGGCGAAGATTACAATAAGTTCGCAGACTGGGTTAAGAAGGGGCTGCATAATGATGAGCTAGCAGAAAAGATAAGTAATATTCATGACAAGAACAACCTATTACAAGCATTAGAGAGCGGGTGAAAAATAGAGCATGGAAGAGAAACAGAGCATGGATAATAATGAAGCGCAAGAAAGCAATGAAGCACAAGAGGATGACGGATTTATAATTAGAAAGCTTGTTAAAGAAGTAAACGAGACCAACAGGAAAATAGAAGAAGCTTATGATGAGAAGCTGAGAAGGCTGGATGCTAAAAAAAAGCTTTTGCCTGATGAGAAAAGCGAAGAGATGCATCAGACAAGAATAACGCGCTTGAATGAAGCATTAAAAGAGCTAAAATCCAGGATAAGCGATGCGAGGAGGGCAGGCAAAGACCCTCTAATAGCAGACCTGGTGCTAAGGAATGCTAATGCCAAGATCAAAATGGCAGAAGTGACCCATGAACAACGAGATTTTGATGAAGTAGAGCAAATTTTAAAAAGGGCAGAATCAGAGCTACAAGAAGCATTAAAAGAAGAAGAGCTTAATGTGAAAAAAGACATTATCCAAAAACTAAGGGAGAGAGTAGCAAAGGAAACAGAAAAGGTAATTGAAGATTAATCGAATTCATAAATATATTAAAATATTTCATTATCAATTTAATAAAAAAAAGAGAGGTGAACTATTGGGCTTATTTGGAGGAAAAAAGAAGAGCAGAGATGACATCATAGCTGATGGGATTGCCCAGACAGAGGCAGAGGCGTCAGCTGCTGGCCAGGAGAAAAAAGAAGACAGCTTCAGTTCTGGAAATGCAAAGGTAGACATAGAGCTTACCAGGATAAAAGCCCAGCTAGAATCCCTGAATGAAATTAGGAAGGCTAATTCTGAGAGATTTTCAAGAGTAAGCGAGCAGATGGGAGAATTGCGTGGCATGATAATGGATACTAACAAGACCATGTCTAAGATAGAGGTGAGCGCTACCAAAGCAATTGACCTTGTTGAGAGCGTGCAACCTGAGAAACTGATGATTGAGATAAGAAAGCAGGAAGGAAAAGCAGAAGCTCTTAAAGCTAATATTGAGAGCAATGAAGCAATGATGAGAGACCTTATGGAAGAGCTGAAAAAGATAAGGCAGCAGATGAACTTCTACAAGGGAATAGAGCAGGTTGTCAAGCTTAATGAGGAGGTTAAGGGAGAGATTCTTGAGATTAAGAAAGTTGAGGCAGTTATTGAGAGGCATGCTGACAAGTCAGAAAGCATCTTCCTTGACCTAGAAAAGAAGTATGCAGAATTTGATAAATTCCAACGCACAATTGACGAGGTTGAGAAAACCTTCCACGCCATGCAAGGAGACTTTGACAATATGAAGCTCCAGCTAAGCAACAAAGCAGAGAAAAAGGAGTTCGGAAGCCTCATGGACAGGTTCACAGAATTTGAGAAGCACACAGGCAATATTATGAAACTGCTTGATGAGCGTTCAAAACACATGAAAATAGAGCTAAAAGAGACTGTAAAGAAAATAAAGAGCGA
The DNA here is from genome assembly GCA_964354085.1 of uncultured Methanosarcinales archaeon. Lineage (GTDB taxonomy): Archaea > Nanobdellota > Nanobdellia > Woesearchaeales > SM23-78 > SM23-78. Next base: position 6,025 of record CAYGYA010000017.1, on the reverse strand, counting down.
GCTAAGGGGAGGCCGTGGCTTGATGCTTGATGAGGCCGTGGTTAGAGAGGAAAAAATGCCTGGAGCAGAATCAGAGTATCTGAACAAGATAGATGGAGTATCTAAGACAGATGGATTATCAAGAATAGATGGTATTGCAAAGAGACCTCAAATGGAAGAAAAACCATTTGAGCAAAAAGAAGAGCCAAAAAAAGAAGCAAAGCCATCAGCAGAGCTAGGGCTAGGGGACATACTAAAGAAGCGAAGGATAATCACCAGCAGGCTGAGTGATGAGGAAGAAGAAAAACAGCCATAAAAATAATAGGAAAAAAGAACAAAAAACAAAAAATCGATTTAAGAATGCACGAAACCATTATTGCAAAAGAAATTCTAAAAGAAGCCAGGGCAAAGGCAAAGGGAAAAAAAATAAAATCAATAACCCTGGAAGTTGGGGAACTTGCACATCTGCCAGCAAATGAGCTCAAAGAAATTCTTAGGGCAATGGCTGATTTTAAGATAATTGTGAACAACATCAAAGCCAAGGTTAAGTGCGAGTGTGGCTATGAAGGAGCTCCGCGAATACTTGCCCAGCACCATGATTTTACCTTGTTTGAATGCCCAGAATGCAGTAAACAGCCAAAGGTTTTGTGCGGAGCAGATATTGTTCTTAAAGAGATTAAAACAGCATAAGTAATTCTCTTGTTTAGTTCTAGTTTTAATTTTAGATTTTAGAAAAGCTTAAATACTTTGGTTTCAGGATCTTAAATTATTGTTTTGAGGGGAGAATGGTTTATTCACCATAGGAGAGAGTTTTCTTTATAGCGTTTTATTATACTCTTAAGAGTATAACTTAAGGCAAAATCGAAATATTTATAAATAATATGCTCTTAAAAGAGTATATTATTATATTATAAAAGGTATAATAGACGGGTTTGAGGGTTTCATAGTGATTGGCAACAAGCTAGAGCAGGAAATAATCAGCCTGTACTCCAAGGACATCAGTTCTCTATACAGCATAAACCAGATAGCACATAAGCTAGGGAAAAAATATCCTTATATCAATAAGAAAGTCACGCTTCTCATAAAGAACAACATCTTTAGGAAGACCATAATAGGCCGCTCATATCTGTGCTCACTCAACCTCAAGAATGATGAAACCATTTATCTGCTCATTCTCAATGAGATACACAAGAAAGCATCTGAGCTGAAACAAAATCCTGAGCTGCAGCAAGTAATTGATTATATTGACAAAGCCAAGAGAATCATCAACCTCCAGCTTGTGCTCAAAAGCAGGGACAGGATTCTTTTTGTGCTTGACAAGCCAGAAGAAAAGGAACAGTTTGAAAAAGCAATTCTAAAGCAGGTAATAAAGGATTACAAGACAGAGATTCACACCAAAGAGAGTTTTCTCAAAGAGATGCTGAAAACCAAGGAACTGCATGAAAAGCACACCATCCTGCAGGGCTATGAAAAGTATTACGAGTACATCAGAGAGATAGAGGACGAGCTAAAACTGAGGTACTCAAAGCTGATACCATGAAATCAAAATCAGACTCAAAATCAAAACTATGAAACCAACAACCCAAAACAAAACAGATAGAAAAAAGAGGAGCATAGGACTTCTGCTGGCTTTAATAGTCCTTATTCTAGCAAGCGCAACCCTTACCCTCAGCGAAGACCAGCCGCAGAAGCTCCTTTACCTCTCTGTTGAGAAGCCTTACTATGATGTTGGTGAAAAAGTAACTCTCATAATAACATCACCCAATCTCAATGATTATGATATGAGTGTTTACTCTAATCAAAATTTCTATAGGTACGGAGGAGAACTGAAAAACAATATTGACTTCTACCCAAAAGAAGAAGGACCATACAGGGTTGAGCTAACAAGCAAAACAAACCAGGTGATTGTTGATTCATTGGATTTCTATGTAGGAAAACCAGCACAAGAAAATGAAACCATCAATGAAACAATAAACGAGGCTATTAACAACACCAGCAATCAAGCCAGCAATGAAACAAATACTACAATTGAAGTTAATGAAACAAACCAAAACAATGAGATAGTCAAAAAGATATTCACTGATAAAGAAATTTATGCAATTGGAGAGCCTGTTATTGCGAGCGTTAGCTTGTCGTTAACAGAGGAACAGGATTACAAATTGTACTATGAATACCAAGGCTTTGTTCAAAGATACATGGGCGACTTAAAAGAAATAAAGTTCGTACCAAGAGGAATAGGAACTCATTATTTAGTTCTGAGAGATAAGGATAATAATGAAATAGAAAGACATGAATTCCAAGTTTTAGAAAAATCTCTTCCTCAACCCACACCGTATCAACCATCCTCCCAAGAATTAACTCCTCAACCTTCAACAAATGAGACTTGTGAACCAACGCCACAGCCACAAGGCAAAAATGATAATGTTATCAGATTAGTCAGCAGCAAAGGAATTACTGAAAGCGCTACTATAACTCTTTATGACCAGCAGAACAATGAGATAAGCCTTAATGTTAATGATAGCAACGCAACTCTTGACATCAAACAAGCAGAGTTTGCACAAATCATCCCTCAAAACAGAATATTCAAGAAAATAGTGCTGAAAAAACTATTGCTTAATCTTTCACGCAACACCAGCCTTGGAATTGATGAAATCCCATTCAACAATATAGGCTTGGGAAAAGGATGGGGTAAGAAGAATGTTCTTAAAGCCTTTGCAATTGATGCATCATCACTAAACTTCACAAATGGAACACTCACAGGAACTGCAAAGGGCACAGAATTATGGAAGTGCAAGGAATGGGACTTTGAAACCCAGACGTGCCTAGGAACCTGGAGCAAGATAATGGACCTGGTGCCGGGCCAGGATTATGAATTGGAAATAAGCCCTGAAGATCCTGGCTATGCAGAAACAGGAGTGGCCAGCATCAACACCAAAAAGCCAATTTATTATCCTGGAGAAACAGCAGAAATAATAATGGTGGTGCTCGACACCCAGGGACACCTTGTAAGTAACGCAGATGTCAGCTTGACAATAACTGCTCCTGACAATGGCACTATTAATCTGACCACAGCAAGAGGAGAAATAATAGAAACCAGTAGAGGGATATACGAGACTAGCTATAACCAAACAGCATTAGAAGGAAACTATGCTTTATCAGTGAGCGCTCAAGGAAATAATGTCAACAGTACAATGTACTCATACTTCACAGTAAAGTCATACTATGAGTTCGACATTCTTAGAACCACTCCAACAACAACAGACCCATGGAATGGAGCATTTACCTCAAGCATAAGAATAATATCACACACAAACGCAACAATCTTTAACTTCACAGAAGTTTTGCCAGACAGTTTTGAAATAGTAAATGGCAATGGAGCAACAATAACAAACGGTAACAACAAAACTTATCTAACATGGAGCAACCTGAATAACAACTCTATTGTAAGCTACAGCGCAACTCCACCAAAAATAACACCAGAATTATACGAACTAGGACCGGCATTTGTAAGCTATGACTCTGGAATTTTCTATGAGGCAAGGCCTTGGTACCTTGCAGTTGACCCTCAAAGCGAAAATGAACTCCCTGACGGAGATGGTAATTATGTTAGCTGGACAATCTCAGGCAGTAGCCCGGCAGCTACCCGATGGCAATCAGTGGATGACCCCGAAGCAACTCCTGACGACGGCACTACATACATAGCTAGTCCCGACGATACTAGCAGGAATTCTTTCACATTCCAGAATCTTAGCGAGAATCCTCTAGCTATCAATTGGGTCGCTGTTAGTGTGCGAGGAATGAAATCAAACACAGGAGGAGCAGCCAGTCTTGAAATATTCTACAGACAAGGAGGAACTGATTATGATAATGGCAACACCCAAGCATTATCAAACAGTTGGACTACCTATAGCCTTACTGGATGGAACTACACAACCAATCCCGCAACAGGACAACCATGGAATTACACTACCATAAACAACATGGAATGGGGAGTCCTGAGAAATTCATCTTCTGCCAGCAGATTAGCCTGGGTTACACAAATTTATGTGACTGTCAATTATAACAGCTCAAACCTTCCTCCAAATGTTACTGCTCTGAATTATCCTGGTAACATGACTAACATAACAAGCTCATCAACTATTTCATTTAATTTCACAGTAAGTGAGGATAGAGGATTTAACAATTGCACTCTCTACACTAATGCCACTGGTTCATGGGCTCCAAACGCAAGCATAACAAGTGTGCAAAACAACAGTGCCAATATAATCAACGCGACCTTACCTGATGGAAACATTCTTTGGAACATAATTTGTTGGGATAATGCTACTGTGCCCTTAAGCGGCTCTTACATGTTCAATTATACAATACATATTGATACAACAGGTCCTGTAACAACTTTGACAAGCCCAGTCAGCTTCGCCAACATCAGCTCAAGTACATATTTGATAAATGCAACAGCAACAGACACAACAGCAGTTGACACCTTAACCTTTATGTACAGGCAAAATTCAAGCGACAGTTGGCATACAATCTGCACTAACAAAACAGGAGGACCAGCATACACATGCACTTGGGATGTATCAGCATTACCTGAAGGAAAGACCTATGAAATAAGAGCATACGCTAATGATACATGGGGCAAGTTAGGAAATAATGACACTCACACTAACATAACCCTGGACAGAACAGGACCAACAACAACACTAAACCAGCCGGCAAACTTCACAAATATAAGCACCAACACATACACTCTCAATGCAACAGTAACAGACATGACAGCAGTAAGTACAGTAACATTCCTATACAGACAAAACAGCACAGCAACATGGACTCTTGCATGCAGAAACAACACAGGAATAGGAACAACATACATATGCACATGGAACCTGACAGGACTACAAGACAGCCTAACATATGAAATAAGAGCATACGCCAACGACACACTAGGAAACATAGGACAAAACGACACACACACAAACATAACAATAGACAGAACAGGACCAACAACAACAATAAACCAACCAACCAATTTCACAAACATAACAACCACCACTTATACTCTTAATGCAACAGCAACAGATACATCAGGAGTAAGCACTGTTACATTTCTATATAGACAAAACAGCACAGCAACATGGAACACAGCATGCACAAACAGCACAGCAATAGGAACAACATATGTATGCACATGGAACCTGACAGGACTATCAGACAGCCTAACATACGAAATAAGAGCATATGCTACTGATATATTAGGAAATATAGGAAATAATGATACACATTATAACATTACACTAGACATTAATGGACCAACAACAACCATAAACAGACCCAGCAATGGAACAAACATAAGCGCAACTAGTTACACAGTAAATGCAACAGTAATAGATCCTACAGGAGTTAGCACTACAACCTTCCTATACAGACAAAACTCAACTGATAGTTGGCATTTGATATGCAACAACAACACGCCATCAGGTTCAACATATTCATGTACATGGGACCTGACAAGCCTAATAGAAGCAAAAACTTATGAAATAAGAGCATACGCAAACGACACTAGAAGCCACATAGGCAATAATGATACAAGATATAACATAACCATAGACAGGACAGGACCAACAACCACAATAAACCAACCAGCAAACTTTACAAACATAACCACAAACACATACACACTAAACACAACAGCAACAGACATGACAACAGTAAGCACAGTAACATTCCTATACAGACAAAACAGCACAGCAACATGGACTCTTGCATGCAGAAACAACACAGGAATAGGAACAACATACATATGCACATGGAACCTGACAGGAATACAAGACAGTCTAACATACGAGATAAGAGCATACGCCAACGACACTTTGGGCAACCAAGGAAACAACGATACTCATACTAACATAACTGTAGACAGGACAGGGCCAACAACCACAATAAACCAACCAGCAAACTTTACAAACATAACCACAAACACATACACACTAAACACAACAGCAACAGACATGACAACAGTAAGCACAGTAACATTCCTATACAGACA
>CAYGYA010000016.1:0-3463 GCA_964354085.1 uncultured Methanosarcinales archaeon | reverse complement strand
TAGAAAAGAAAAGGATAAAACTATTGCCGAGAGTATAAAATGAGTAAGGGATTCCTTTCAGGAAAGAAGTACTTGTTCACTGTAATGCTTTATTTCACAGATGTACTCATGTTCCTGCTCTCTGCTTTCCTTTCTATGCTTATTTTTAGCATGAATTTTAGTGACCCGTTCTTTATCAGATTCTTCCTGTTCTCTCTTCTTATCCTGATTATGAATTATGCTTCTTACAAGTTGTATGCTGACAAGAGGAGTTTGTTTGATGATAATGATTTCATGAAGATTCTTTACTCTGTTGCAATCACTGCGCTGGTTATGATAATCCTCGTGCTCATGTTTGATCCTGGAGATGCCATTCTGCTCGCATTGATTGGCGTCACTCTTGTTTTCAACATTGTTTTAACGTCGATTTCCAGGTTTGTTCTTTTCAGAATCATTAATGTTTTCAGGAAGGCTGGCTATGACAGGAAGAAGGTTTTGTTCTTTGGCAAGAACTCTGAAGAGCTTCTTTCCAAGATAAGGGAGAACAACTCATTGGGTTATGATATTGTAAAAGTCACTGACGATATTAATGTGCTAAAAGCTTATCTTAGCAGGGTTGATGTTGTCTTTCTCACCAAGGAAGAAATTGACGAGAAATTCCTAGACTTAATTGTGCATAACAGCAGGGTTACTTGGAAGATTATTCCTTCTGTGCTCAACCTGGTCATTGAGCCTGTAACATTTGATGAGTTCAAGGATTACCCTATAATCAACATTTCTCCTGGAAGCATTACTTCAGGCTATGTTACAATAAAAAGATTAATGGATTTGTTGCTCTCAGGAATTTCTCTGATAATCCTCTCGCCATTATTCTTTGTTATTGCTGTAATAATAAAAATCACGATGCCCGGTCCTGTTTTTTTTAAGCAGGAAAGGCTTGGCAAGAACCTGAAGCCTTTTGTCGTGTACAAGTTCAGGAGCATGAAGGTTGGCGCAGATGCAGAAAAAGCCAAGCTTATAAGCAAGAACGAGGTCAAGGGACTTTTCAAGATGAAGGATGACCCTAGAATCACGAAGTTCGGAAAGTTCCTGAGAAGAACTGGCATTGATGAGCTCCCGCAACTAATTAACATCTTTAAGGGAGAGATGGCTGTTGTAGGCCCAAGACCTCATCTTAGGAGTGAATTAATTAATTTCAATGACTGGAGAAGGGCTCGCTTCCAGGTCAAGCCTGGATTGACTGGCATGTGGCAGGTTTATGGAAGGCATGAGCTTAACTTTGACAAGGCAGTGCTTTATGACATTTACTACATCAGGCACATGTCTTTTGTTATGGATATTTCGATTATTCTTAAGACCATACCAGCGATTATCATGAACAAGGGAAGGTTCTGAAAGGATTGGTTTAACTCCTGAGTGGTGAATAAACCAAAAGGTTTATAAAGGGAAAAGGATTTCCTTATTTCAGACAAATTATTTATAAATATCGGATTATTTACAAAATAATATGGGGGGATAAACCATGAAGAATTTAATCATAGCAATGTTAGTAATGTCGATTTTAGCAATAACGTCAGTAGCAGCTGTTCCGCAATTCGGAGCACAGGCGCCTATTGTTTCTGTAAGCGGCAATGATATCACCGTCACAGGTGAAGTTATTGATGCAGTTGAAGGAACAAGTGTTGAGCTTTTCTGTGGCGGCAATAAAGTCGGAGGGTTTCCAGTACTAAACGGAGCTTTCACAGCCACAACTGTTTACGGAGGCATTAACGGATGCAATGCAGGAATAGCAGTGCTTAAGCTAGGAGATGCAGAGACAAGCGTTAACATACCAGAACTATTCATAATTGCTCCAAAAGGAGGCCAGAGCAAGGATGCACCAGAAACTCAATTTTACAGCTTTGGAACTCAAGAAAGCAATGCTCAGGTGCCAGAGTTCTCAGTCCTGACACTAGGAATAGCAGTTATAGGAGTTGGCTTAGGACTTGCATTCCTGAGAAAGCACTAAATTTATTTTTTATTTTAATTTTATTATAAGATAGATTCATCTTTAAAAAGAGAGCGAGTGAAGGAGAAGGTGAATAAAATGAATAAAAAGTTTGTATATATATTAATTGTATTTGCTTTAATGATAGCGACTAGTGTTTCTGCCCGAGTCAATCCGTGCAATAATCCTAGCTTGAGTTGTGTTGATGCTGTTAAAAATAACTGCTTAACAGGCTCAATCAGTGGAGGAAATGCTCAGATAACTAATAATGCAGCCGCATCTTATAATGTTGGCCTTGCAGTATATAATGTATTTGATGCAGCTGACCATACTCAGCTCGAGCACCAGGTATTGTTTGACTCTGACACAGGCACTGTGAATAATAACACCAAGCTAAATCTGAACGTTGACCTGCCAGGATGCCAATATCAGATTGATCTTTTCTGCGGAGCAGTAATTGAGAAGTTTGACCAGGCCAAAGGCATAATTTACGGCGACAGAAAGCTTGATTATTATCACAAGACAACAGGCAGCTTCTGCGTCCAGCAATTTTGCGGTGATGGAATAAAGAATGGAGCTGAAGAATGCGACGGCACAAGCGGAGTAGGAGCTCACCAGGCATGCAATGCAAACTGCAAACTAGAAACACTGCCTTACTGCGGGGATAACATAAAGAACTTGCAGGAGCAATGCGATGGAACTGATGGAGTAGGAGCTCACCAGGCATGCACAGCAGGCTGCACACTTGAGAACCTAGGATACTGTGGAGACGGGATCCTTGGCACAGATGAGCAATGCGACGATGCCAGCAATAATGGCATAGGATGCAATCCTCTTTGTGAGCAGCGATGTAACTACTGCGACTCTGACTGCACAACTGAGACTAATTATAATCCAACTAGTTGCGGTGGAGGCGGAGGAGAACCTGGAGTGCCAGTTTTCCCAGGCATTACCATTGGCTTTGCAGTAATTGGCGCAGGCCTTGGACTTGCATTGCTTAGAAAGCAGCACTAAAAACTTTTTAAATTATTTTCTTATTTTTAATTTAAATAACAAAAATCCAGACCAAGCAAAGAAAGCAACGGTGGAAAAGAGAAACCTTTAAAAACAAATATGTGTTCGCAACTATAAGATGACAACGCAAAAAGACTCTGAGGAGAATTTTGAAATTTCTGACTATTTGATAATGCTTAAGAAGAACTGGCTGCTTGCCAGCATAGTATTCATTGTCATTCTGGGAGCTGTGATTATATATACATTAACCAGCCCTAAGATTTACCAGGCAAGAAGCATGGTAATGTTAACAACCCAGGACCAGACATCTTATCTATTAGGCCAGCCTGCTGCAAGGGTTGACATACAAACCCAGAAACAAATCATCCTGAGCAGGAGCGTGATGAGCTCTGTTTATTCTGAGATTAATGATTATTTCCAGGTATTTGTTGAGCCTATTAAGGATTCTAATGTGATTGAGATAACAGTAGAATCTCCTAATGC
>CAYGYA010000015.1:0-4718 GCA_964354085.1 uncultured Methanosarcinales archaeon | reverse complement strand
TACAAGGACCTTGACATTTTTTATCCTGACGGCACTATTGAAGTAATAAGGAATCCTGATTCAAGAGAGCTTGACAGGAGTGATGTTCCAGAAGGTTATGGCACTTTTGGAAGCCACGTCTACGGTTACATACCAGGACCTAACCGCACATGCCTAATGTACAGGAAGCACTATGGAGACGACCACGCATGGGAAGTACAAGCTCACAATTATGGTTATTATGCATCAAATCTTGCTTATAGAGTTACACCAACTCCTACCCGCACATGCCAGCCAAGAAGCATTTGCCAATTAACACATAATTGCTGCTAAGAAAAAGATAATTTGTTTTTGTTTTCTTCCCTAACTGCGACCTTCGAGGAACTTCTGCATTTCATCAACAAATTCTTTGGCGTGCTTGAAGTATTCATCAAATTGAGAGCCGCTCACCTCAACTATCTGGCCGTGAAGTATGGTCCTGGAAAGGTGATAGAATCTTCTCATAGTATCAGCATACTTCTGCTTTAGCAAGCCTTTCTTCACCATTTTCTCATCCAACATGTCAGCAACATGGCTTGGGCTTGGAGGAACCTCGTTCAGCTTCATAAGTGCTGCATGCGCAGAATCAATAACAGCCCAGTAAAGGTCAAGCACTGCTTGCTTGATGTGCCACTTGGAATTGTGCAGAGTAATTGGTGCTTTGTTGAAATAATTCCACATGCTCTCAGGGCTAGGCCTAATTCTGCCTTGGTACAAGAGAATCTGTAATGGCTCAAAGAAATCAGAATCAATAATAGGAACACCATCCCTGAGTATGTTGACAGCAACAGGGTCTCCTGCTCTCACATACTCCCAGAAACTAGTGAATTTCAAGGTTGTGACATGAAGCTTTTGTGGGTTGACCTCTGCTACTATCTTCTCAACAATCATTCTATAAGCCTGGACAAACTCTTGGTCCATGACTATGGTTATATCATCAACAATTATGAGTATGTCAACGTCTCCCTTGGTTTCCTGCTTTTTCCTTGCAGTGCTGCCAAAAAGAACAATGGCTTTGATGAACTTTGAGAACTCCTTGTAAACCTTTTTGCTAAAAGCATAGGAGATATCAACTACATCCTTAGGATAACTATCAGAAACCTGCTTCTTCCTCTTCTGGATATCAAACTCCACCCATTCACCTCTTTTTAAGGTAATGATAACTCTTTTATTATATTAAGCTTTCCCTTTTTAATCAGTCCAAACCTAAAAATTGTGCCGGGCTCGCATGAGCAATGTTTTATGCAATGCCGAGCCACCCCCGAGGGGGCATTTCCCCCCGGCTCAATTCGCTGTGGTTTTCAAGTATGCTCGCAAATTGGCACAAACAATTTTTAGGAAAATGAAAATCTACTCCAGCGGAACTTCTGACCAGAGCCTCCACTCATTGCTCGGAGCATATGCTCCTACAATATAAGTTGACGGATTATGATAACCAAAGTGCTGCTCATGCAAACTCCTGAAAGTAGGCGCTCTTGTTGTGCCGTATATAGGGCTGCCCATCATTGCCCATGTATCTGGCATGATGCTTGCAGCATTAAAGCTTCCTGCTTCTGCAATAAAATCTTTTAATCCGGCTTCTTCCATGGACTTAATGAATTCCTTCATAGGAACATTACCTTCTCCAGGGGTCAGATGCTCATCATCATAGCCAAAATTATCAGTTAAGTGGATATGGCCGATAATGCCATCCTTTGCAAGTTTCTTAGTTTCTTCTAGAAGCCATTTGTTAAAGCGCTTGTCCCTGTCTGCAGGGCTCTCGCCTTCATTTGCCTGAAGGTGCTGTCTCCAAAGGTTAAAATGGCCTACATCCAAAGTAGCTTTGATGTGCTCCTTTGATTTTCTTTTAGCCTCATCTTCTGACATGCCTTCCCCTATTAATTTTTCCTGCATTTTCTTTCTTGAGCCATCAATAATTTTTCTTAACTCATCAGGATGGCTTCCATAGGCACCGGGATCCCAGTTCTCAGGAGCAACAAATAAAGGCTCATTTAGTTCTTTCTGGTGAGCGTCAGTGTACCTCATTGCTGTCATACCCAGCCTTGCAATAGTATCAGCAGTCTTGTCTGTGCCGTATTTATCAAGAGTAGTCAGTCTCTTTATCCTATCCATGGCTTCTCTTGCTCTTGCATCAGCAGAAGCAGAGCCCTCGTGGACATAGCGCATTCTGTCGTCCAAATGCTTTATACTTTCCTTTAAGTACTCTGAGGGAAGCATATTCTTAGGTGAAACTAACCCATGTTCAATATAGCCTTTTTGTACCATAATCTGCCATTTCTCATCCTCAGAAATCCCTTTCTCAAACTTATTATAATATTCCAATGCTTTTTGCATAGCATTTCTTGATTCTTTAGCATTTTCATAATCCTGTGCATAGTAAAGCGACTGCCCTTTTGCCTGTGAAACATGATCTGAAAGCTGCGACTTGGCAAACAAAATCTCAGGAGCAATATCCTTACCTAGTTTCTGACTCAATTTATTAGCTTGCTCCTCAAAATATTGGAAACTTCTGGGTTCAATCTCAAAACTAGTCTTGTTGGGATCCCACACAGGCACCCTGTCAAATAGCCTTTCAATCTCTGCTGGTTTATCAGAAATCACCCATTCTCTTTTTATTGCATTGCCACTCATATCAATCCAGTCATCAGCTTCTATCTTATTTCCTTTTTCGTCAGTTGTTCCAACTAACTTCTTCTTAATTACTTGTTCATACTCTTTAGCAGTATAGAATCTTGGCTCAAAAATTTTCTGGTCTCTTCTCACAGAGCTTATGTCACCTGTCTGGCTGTCAACAACCATGATAGGAGTTTTCTCTTTCTCTCCTGGAAAAGCTTCAAATCTTCCGCCGGTCAAATCATTCATGGGCCTTTGCCACTCGCCTGCATGAAAGACAATAGCTCCTCCCTTGGTTGCTTCTGCTGCGAAATGAATAGCCTTCTCAATCTCAGTAATGGCATTCTGCCTTATCTGCTCATTAAACCCTTCTTTTCCAAGGCCAGCAAGCCCTCCTCCGTGCCAAGAAGCATGAACACTGGTCTTAATCTCATTAATCTCAGCTAATCCTCGAATGTCCTCTCTGTCTTTCCTGCCAAAAGCCTCTGGTCCTGGCTGCTGAGAATTTGTTTTGCCCTGGCCAAGAAAACTGATTTCTATTTTGCCAGCGCCTGCTCTTATCTTCTCATTAAAAGCATGCACCTGATGAGCCATAGGGTTAGTGCTGGTTCCTATTTCCTGAGGACCAAGCCCGCTTGTCTCCAAAGGCATGCCTGGCTCTGGAGGAACATCTGCAGGAGCAATATGCCCATAATCCCTGTCCAATGAATGATAATACTCTGTAAAAATCATACCTGATAGTCACCTTTTCTTGTCATAATGTTAGCATCCTTTGCTTTCTTGCTTATCTGGTCAATAACAGCCAATTCCCTTGCGAGATAACTTGATTCTGCCTTATCCTTGTAAAAATCATCCTTTCCAAATTTTTCAGCATGGTATTGAACCAGCTGTATAAATTCCTTGTCAGATTCTGTGAGCGCTCGCCTGCCAGCTTCGCCGGCAATCGCCTCAAGCCTATTCACCACATTATAATTAGTGATATCATAAAAGTTTGGGTTGCCACGGGAAATTTCTTCAAAAATCTCCCCATAAGCCCGCTGCCGAGGAACCTCTTTTCTCCTGCCTTTTTTCTCCTCTTCCTCAATTGCTTCCTCAAGGCTTGTTGTTTCTGCTTCTCTTTTCCTGCGAATATCCTCTAATTCCTCAAACCTTTTCTTTTCTTCAGTTGCCAGCTCTTCTATCTTATCCTCAATCTCTTTTCTCGCAGCCCCTATCTCTTTTTTTCTCTTGGTCTCAAGCTGGTCCAGCTCTTGCTTTTTCTCATCTAGATCTTTCTTCTTTGCTTCAAGCTCTTCTCTTTTATCTTTCTCAAACTCTATAAGCTGCTTAATCTTCTCTTCTGCACTTATGCTTTTTTCATTAGTTAGCATTATAAAAATGTAGGATAAGATTCTTTTTAATATTTTTCAATTAACATAACAATTGCTTTTTTCTTTTTTTATAATTACCAGCTTAGCATGCCATGCCCTTTCTTATAATTCTTGTACATCAAATACATCTCTATGGCTACTGATTTCTCAGCTTCTTTCGGGTCTCCTTTCCTTTTCTCTTTTTTCTCCTTTCCTCTGCCGCCAATAGGTACAAACAGGGTGAAGAATTCTCCAAAGCCCCTGAATACTGAGAGGAAAGGGTCAAGTGCGCTCATAGCCATGCTGCTTTGGAGCGATTTCTTTTTCTTCTTATCAGCCAATTCCTGAGCCCTTCTTTTTTCATCAAACTCTTTTTCACCAGCTTCCCACAGATATTTCTCCATATCTTCGCCAAGAGCATCCATGGCAGCCTTTACACTCTCATCCACCAAGCCAAGCAAGAGCATGTCCTCTTCTTTTTTGAACTTCTTATAAGCTTCTATCTGGTTCTCAGTCCAGGCATAGCCGCGCAAAGTAACTTCTACTGTACCGAAATGGATTGGCCCTTTATGAGCATACTGGTCCTGCTGATAGCTCATCTCAGGCCTAGTCCTGTGCTTAAAAGTGGCAACAATGCACGGATGATAGTCTGTCTGGCTTGCCTTATAGCAAAGAAGCTCTATCTCTGTCATACTAGTCTCAAATGCGCTGATAATGTCAGGGCTTTCACTCATCTCA
>CAYGYA010000014.1:0-34137 GCA_964354085.1 uncultured Methanosarcinales archaeon | reverse complement strand
AAGGTGATATATCATGACTAGAAGATTACAAATAGCAGTTCTTGGGAGCAGCAAAGAGATTTGCACAAAAAAAGCCTATCAGCTTGCAGAAGAAGTGGGTGAGGAAATTGCTAAGATGGGCGCTATCACAGTTACAGGCGGAGGCCATGGAGTCATGGAAGCTGCTATGAAAGGAGCTAAGAAATATGGCGGCCTGACCTTAGGCATTCTTCCCTGGGAAAAAATAGAGCATTACAACAAGTACTGCGATGTTATTGTTGCCACAGGCATAGGCTGGTCAAGGGATGCCATTAACCTAAATAGCTCTGACGGAGCCATTATTGTAGGGGGTGGGGCAGGCACTCTTAATGAGGCATCCTATGCATACATAGAAGACATACCGATCGTCGCCATTACCACTAGCGGAGGCATGGCTGAGACTCTCACAGGAATTTATTTTGATGTAAGAAAAACAGAGAAGGTAATTGGTGCTAAGAATCCTACAGAAGCTGTTTTGAAGATTCTAGAAGAGATTGAAAAGAAAAAAGTAAAATCAAAAAGACCTGGCTTGAGAAAAAGGGAGATGGAATATTAAGAGAATAAATTATTTATATTCTTTTAGTAAATCCAAGGCATCAATCCATTGGCCATTAACCAAAGCTTCCATTGCTTTCACCGGAAGAGTTCTATTCCCAACATACTTAATTGCAACACCTCGCAAAACATTCCTTTTGAAAAAGTCAAATTCAAAGTTCTTGATCTCTTCGGGAAATGCTTGTTGTAAGTAGTTCATAATAGATCCGAATGTCTTGCCCACGGAAATATCCGATTCCGTGTCTGGGCAGGATGCCTTGGAATGGAAGTTTTTACCTCCATCATCTGTACATTCAAATACCATTACACGTCTCGCTACATTTATTCTGCTTCGCGACGGAAAAAGAAAACCTCTGTTTTCGATGAATATCACGTTGTCCGGGATTTTTTTGAATAAAGAATCAAAATTATTAAAAATAAAATTTCCCGCGGCACTTGAGTCAACTTCATAATCAATATCCCATTCATCTGGATTAATATTTGCATTAATAATAATAAGCAGAGGGTATCCTTTAATATAATCCTTCAGAAATTCAAAATGGTTTAAAGCCAATTTTTTTGCCGTCCACACATAAAATCCTTCACCCTGGCCATATCCTTTTGCAATAGTGGTCTTTATGCCCCCTAAAAAAGATTTTATAGTCTCAAGATTGGTACCGGTGGATGTTGAATGATACACATCTAAGTTGATTGATTGACTGCCAACAGGAATAGAAGCGGGCGAGGTTACTGTGTTCTGTTGGATTCTATTACTGTTAAGTTCTGACTGTATAGATTCTTTAAGTTCGTTAAATAATTTATTAACATAAGCCACTTCCTGTCTTTTTTGATTTATATCTCCTCCTCCTTGAGTTAACGAATAATCAAGAGTTCTTTGAAAGAGGTCAATTTCCTTGAGCACTAAAGAACAAACCTCGGGATCGACAGCATCATTCTTGGATAACTCAATCAGGTCATCAATCAAATGCCTGCCCATCTCTTCAAGGTTTTGAGCGCCACCTTCAGTTTGGCCTGAGGAAGGGTTTAATTCCGAAAGTCTTTTTAGGTGAATTCCGAAATTATCTTTAAACGAGTCGAGTATAGACATGAAATAATCTAATTGTTATGATTATTTATAATATTTATTAAAAAAAGTTAAAAATAATAAAAAATATTTTAAGTTTATTCCTTTTTTTCAGATATATCAGCTTTTTTCTCAATCAGTTTCTCTGATTTATCTGCCTTCTTTTTTGTCTCCTTAGCAGGCTTTGCCTTGGTTTCCTTAACAGGCTTCTCTTTCTTCTTGCGCGCCTTCTTAGGCCTCTCTGTCTTGTCCTTCGAGGCGGCTGCTTTGGTCTTAGGTTTCTTCTCTTCAACAATTATGTTGAGCTCTTTTAGAACTCTAATGACTTCTGGCAAAGGAGCATTTTGAGTGATTTGAACAACCTGAGCAAGTGGCTCAAGGTGTTTGATGTTGCATTTTCTCCTTCTTGTCTGCCCATCTATCATTACATAGTGCTCGTCAATTACATCCACTATAACGCACTTCATGCCAGCATCTCTGCCTGCTATTTTCACGCATACTCTTCCAATATTGAACATTTTCAAAGCCTCCGGTTTTTTTATTTTGAATTATTTCTAACAATTCTAATGTATGTCTTGTTTGTATCCTCAGATATTGCTGGTTTTTGTCGCCAAAAACCCTCGGATACCTCGTTTATGCTTAGTTATGTTGATGATTTTAATTAGGCAATCTAATTTTGCCTGGCTTCTTGCTTTAGTTTTGCTTTAAGGCAGTTTGCACACATGAAGCCACCATATATTCTCTCATTTGTTTTCTGAGTCTTGGGAGCATTTTTTGCCTTGAAAGGCCTTAATCTAGGGATGCCTTTTAGCTCTATTTTGCAGATGGCGCATCTTGCCACCCCGGGTTTTCTTTTATCATAAATCAACCTGGTAGTTCCTCCAGGCATCTTCTTATGAACCCTTCTTAGGCTTCTTGACCTTCTGCTCATTCTGGGCATGTTAAAACCTCTAACTTATTGTTTCTCCTCGAGAACAAACTTCTATTTATAAAGGTTGCGGATAAAGAATAGCTTATCTTTAATTTGCTTTTAACTTGCTGTTAGTATGTTAGTATACCTTAAGAACTTTTCTTATGCCTATGCTTAGGAGAATGCTTAGGATTATGTAGGTCCACAGCCAGTTGGGTTTCCAGCCGAATAAGTCAACATTACCAAACGGATAAACTTTTTGGTTCCCAACAACAATTTTCTTTAGCTTGGAATTGGTTATAACTTTTTCAGGCAGTTCATACCTGCGTTCAGAGCTGATTATTAGTGGTTTGTCATATTTTTCATTATTATAGTCAATCTCTAATTTATATTCTCCTTCCGCTCCTTTTAATTCCCACTCTGCCTTGCCATTAACAATGGATTGGGTCGTATTACTTAGAAGCTCTAGCTCGGGAATGCTGGTTATGCTCACTGCTTCTGCATGACCTTCTGCAAAATAAGCAGTCACCATGAAGGGCTGGTTTGGCATAAGGGAATAATAACCCATGTGCGCATTAAGCCAGCCGAAAATTATTATTATAGGTATAAAAGTGTAGATTGTTGATTTGAAGCTATGCTTCATGTATTCCATGTTCTGCTTCATAGCTTCCTGCTGTATTGACATTGCTTTCTGAGGATCTGACTTGCTTAGCGCCTTGATTTTCTTCTGATATTCTTTCATATCCTCTTTTAGCTTTTTCATCTTCTTCTGGTCTGTTGTAAACTTGTAAACCAGGGTTGTAAGTAAAGTGATTGCAAAAGAGATTATTAGGATAGCCCAGAAAGGAGGCATTTTTAGAAGAAAAATGTTTTCAAGCACCATTTATTAATCCCACCTCGAACTTTTATTAAACTTAAAATACCCCCAATACATTAATCTCTAACTCGAAGCCTATATCTTTACTTTAGCTCCCGCTCATGAATTTTCTCATTGCAGGGTTCATGTCCATCATGTGCTGCTGGGCAATATCCTCATATAGACGATAGACTATCATAACTGTAAGCAAGAGTCCTGTACCGTTCACAAGAGCTCCTGAAATATCTGCAACTGCTGCAAGAAGGCCGACTGCAAGTCCTCCAACAACAGTTAATGGCCAGATGTATCTGCTAAGCATCCTCTCGAGTACGCGAACATCTTTTCTAAAGCCTGGAATTTGGAGGCCAGAGCTTATCATCTGCTTAGCCTGGCTTCTTGCATCAAGCCCTGATGTCTGAACCCAGAAGATTCCAAAAATCATGGCTCCAATCATCATGAACAAGACATATACAATAGCATGCCATACATCACCAATGCTAAGAGAGTGCTTGATTATTTTCTCAACAACTTTTGGGCCATAAAGCCACAAAGCCATGCCAGAGACTGGGGAGTTCCCTGAAAACCTGCCAAGTATGGGATGCCCCCAATTAGCGAGTAATTGTGCAAAGAGCTGCACATTAGCAATAAGAGCAGATACGAGGATTACAGGGATGTTGCTTGTATAAAAGAAATGTAAAGGCCATCTTACACCATAGCCTCGCACTCTTCCAAAGCTAAGAGGAACCTCTACTTTCATAGCCTGAGCATAAACCACTAAAAGGAATATTACTATTGTCGCTGCTATCCCTGCGAACATCAGCGCAGCAGTTGTGGCGTCGCCTGCGCTCAGGGATTGTATAAATGCGAGAACTGCTCCTGAAGCGATTCCTGGCGTGTTATTAAGCGAGAATGGGTTAAATGCTTTTACAAAAAGGCTCTGGGCAACACCTGCTGCTATAAAAAGGCTTATTCCTGAGCCAAAGCCCCATTTGGTAACAACTTCATCCATAAACATAATCATTAACCCGCCAAGGAATAACTGGAAAATCAGGATTAGAGGAGAAATTCCCTGCGCAGGACTTAACCCTCCCATTTGTACGTATATAAACCCTTCAAATAGGATGAAAAATATGGATAACAACTTTTGTATTCCTTGGAATTTCTTCTTTCCTTCGTGGCTGGTTAAGTCAAACTTCACAAGCCCAGAGCCATTTAGTAGCTGAAGAACAATAGATGCTGTGACAATAGGCCCAATACCCAAACTTATGATGCT
Source organism: uncultured Methanosarcinales archaeon (assembly GCA_964354085.1). Taxonomy (GTDB): domain Archaea; phylum Nanobdellota; class Nanobdellia; order Woesearchaeales; family SM23-78; genus SM23-78. The sequence continues at coordinate 29,462 of CAYGYA010000014.1, read as the reverse complement.
TCCCATGCTTGCACCAAGGATAACAGAAAAGAATTCAAAACGCTGAAGAGCATTCTGCCCCAAGCCATACAAAGGAATTAATCCGAGAATAAAGAATAACACAAGAATGATTAGGGTCCATTTCAGCTTTTCCTTAAAAGCCAGTTTTTTCTGGGTTGGAGACTGTACTTCAGGAAGGTTGTAAAGTATGTTTTCAAAAACACTCATTTTTCAGCCCCAACAAACGAATAATTTAAAATACGGCAACATAATCATAAACTAATATTTTGTAATATGATATTTATTATTTCGAAATTGAAAAAAACAGTCTAGGCAGTTTCTTCATCAGCAGTTTCGTCTTCGCTTTCCTCAACTTCTGCTGCTTTTTTTGGTTTTTCAGCCTTCTTTTTTTCTTTCTTAATAATTGTCTTTAAAACTTTTACTTCTCCGCCAGCTGCTTTGACCTTTTCAACAGCGTTCTTTGAAGCAAAATCTGTTGTTATGATAAGTTTTTCCTTTACTTCGCCAGTTCCGAGCAGCTTGTCATAGCCTGCTTTTTTAGCATCAACCTGATAGCCTCCCTGGATTTTGGTTGCAAAGCCTTTTTCAAGCCAAAGAGCAATATTGGCTTTGACTTCTACAAGATTAATAGTGAGTATTTTCTTTCGGCTCTTGGATGTGAAGCCTATCTTGCCCGTGGGCTCTTTCCAGAAACTTGGTTTCTTAGCATCAGCTCTTTTACCAGACCCTGCTCTTCCTCTTCCGCCACGGTTGCCTGCTCCTTTGTGATGGGCCTGGCCTCTACCCCAACCATGGTAAGTGCTTCCTCTTTGTTTTCTTACTTTTTTCTTTTTAAAGTTCATTTAAATTCCCCTCATCATGAAATTTAATAATCAATCATAACATTTTCTTTATCAAATCATTAATCTTGGGCCCCCTATAACCTAGGGCTCCTCCAGTAGTAAAAGGATTTTTTATACCTTTTCTCTCAAATCCCCCTCTCGGCGGGTGAAGCAGGAAATATTTTTTTAATTTTCCATCTTTGTCTTTTTTCCCCCTCTTCTCAACAAGCAGCTTGTATGTCTCATCGTTTATCTCCCCATAGGTAAGGTAATCCTTGCACTTCACAGCAGCTGCCCTGTTGCTAGGGGTGTCATCAATGACAACGCAGGCATGGCTTTGTCTTAATCTTAAAGTAAAAAGAGTAGCTACAATACTTGTTTTTATTCTTACAAGCCCTCTTACCATTATGAGCGCGAGTTTTTCTTTTGAGTCTTTTGATTCCTTCAATGCTTTCGGCTCCTTTTTCTTTTCAGAAAGGCCAACCTTTTCCACGTTAGCAGGCTTTTTCTTGCTTGTTTCAACAATAGCTCTTTGCTTTAGTGCTGTTGGGACAGCGGGTAATGCTGATGTTTTTGTATTCTCCATTTTGTCTATGCTTCCTCATTAGCTTTTGTTTTTTGATTGCTTGCTTCTTGTTCAGGCTGCTTTTGCTCTCTTTCCTGTTCAATGCTTCCTTCTACCAAGGCAACTGTTTTGAAATGCTCAGGTTGCACCTTGGTCTTGACCAGTTGTTTAAGTGCATCTTCGCAAGCATAAATAAAATTAAGCCTGTTTCTGGTTTGGCCTCTTGTCTTGGTCCATATGTCGCTTATGCCGGCGAGCGCCAATATTTTTGCAATATCAGGTGCAGAGCAAAGGCCTTTCCCTTTAGGAGCAGGCATGAACTTGATTTCTACAGAGCCGCACTTGCCTGTTACCGTGAATGGAATTGAGTGCGGTTTTCCGCAGCCGCATTGCCAGGAGCCACAACCTCTTCGTATCCTGAATATGTTGAGCTTGGCTTTTCTTAAGGATTTTTCTCTTGCAGGAACAGTTTCTTTTGCGCTTCCATAACCTATACCTATATGGCCGTTCTTGTCGCCTACTATGGCAGTTGTTGAAAACTTGGGCTTATTGCCCTCCTTTGTTTTCTTCTGAGTCTGCCTGAAAATCCTTCTTGCACCCCCTCCGAACTTACCCTTGGACTGCCCTATTAGCAGCAAATCATTTTCCAAAGTGATAAGAGTATCTACTATTTCCGGCTCAAGTATTCTTACTGAGTTATCCAGGATATCATCAATGCCAAGGATTTCTCTGTTTTTTACTTTCCTGCCCATTTCAGTTTTCGGCTTCCACCCTAAGATATCTGTTGGTTTTTGAGCACGTTTTTCTGTTCTATCATGAGACCCTCCTGGTGCAGGGATTAACACTACTGCAGCCTCGGGTCTTTTGGATTCTCTTTTTTCTTCTGGTCTTCTTTTTCTTGCCATAAACATCAACCGCACATTATTTTATGATTTTATTTTTTATTCATCCTTTATTTTTCACTCATTATTTTCTTCTTGCAGGCTTCAAAATCCTGAACTATCTTTTTACCATCCACGTTCTTTTTATTATATGCCGAAAACTGGGTTTGATTCTTGTTTAAGGATATAAACGCCGCGATGTCTTTTCCACTTAATCTATCTGGTGAAGGGAAAACTTCTTCTGATGCAGGTATGTTCATGCCTGCGTCAATTGCTCCTTTTACAGCAGCATAAATCCTTGAGCCTGCGACAGGCGTTTGCAAGCCAACATCGACTATAGCCATCTTTATTTTTTTAGCCAATGCTTTCTTGCCAAGGAGCAATCCTGCCAAGTAGCAGGCGGGCAAGTTATTGCACGAATAATCCCAGCCGATTTTCTTTAGCGCTATAGAATTCGCGCCACAAAGAATATGATCTCCTTCATTTACGTATTCTGCGATTTGAAGTATAATTTGTTTGTTGGTCTTCCTAATGATAAGTCTTGGTTTTCTGCTTTGAAGAAGCAGAAGCCTCTTCTTATAATTAGTTCTGCCTTCTCTTTTCCTTCTATAGGTTACTACTTTTGTTTCTTTCATTTCTTAACTACGCCTTTTTGGATGGTTGCTTGCTCTTTGCTTTACTCGGCTTCTCCTGTTTTTCCTGCACTTCCTGCGTTTTTTGCCCTATGTTTTGCCCTATGTTAATTGATGCTTCTCTTTTGTCTTTTGAAAAGCCTAACATGAGGTCGTGCTCGTGAATATGAAGCTTGATGTGTTTTATACTCCTAAAAAATCCTCCTTTTGATTTAACATACAGCTCTTTGAAAGCGCCTGGTTTCAATAGGTTATTCTCCTTCAGGTATTTAAGGAAATTTCTCTGAGCCCTGATGCGGTTCATCCATGCCTCTTTCTTAGGTCTATGAGCAGTTGCCTTTCCTTTTCTGCTTCCTTCGCCTCTTCTGAGCCCTTTGCTTTTCTGGCGCTTCCTCTTATTTGCTCTGAATCGTGAAACCCCTTTTTCAGGGCGCTCGCTTATTGCACCTTCGCCCAAAAGCAATCTTATATCTGTCTTAGTTATGGCTTCTTTGATATCCTCTAGTCTCGCAGGGTCAAAAACCACTCTTTTGGGAGAGCAGTTAAGCACGCTTGCTGCAAGCCTTTTCTGGAGTTTAAGTATCATTTTTTATTCCTCAAATAAGCATATAAGCACGTTAAATCATTCCCTCTTGGTCAGGAGCTTGTCTTTCTCTTCTTTCTCAAGCTTCTTTTTCTCCTCATCAGATAGTTGAGGCTCTTCTTTCTTACCTTCTTCTTTCTTTATTTCTTCTTTAGGCTCTGCCTTCTTTACTTTTTCCTCTATGCTCTTCTTTTTCTCCTTGTCTGTTTCCAGAGCCTTTTTTCGTGATTCCTGCCTTTGTTTTAGTTCTGCCTGAATTTTTTCAAGAGTTTTGTCAGCATCAAGGTTAAGCAAGACCAGGTCTTTTTTCTTTGCCTCAATTATGAGCATCTGCCTTTTCTTGTTACCTATTTTTGCAGACAGAATCACTCCTTGTTCTTTAGTTATTGAATTTAATTGCGAAATATTAGATACTATAACGGGCATTAATCCCGACTTGTGAAATCCTCTTATTTCTTTTGGAGCCCTGTAGCCATTGCTAATCTTCTTGGCAGGCCCTCTTTTGCATAGTCTCTGCTTGTTATCCAGCCCTCTTGGTTTTCTCCAGGACTTTCCTATCCTAGCCTTTTTGTAAATATCCTTGCGAATAAACAAGGGCTTTTTTCTCTTTGTTTCCTTTCTCTTTTCCAACAAAGCTTTTATGTTGCTCATTTTTAATTTGTTTTTTACCCGTATTTCATTTACTTAATTACCGGCTTCCCGCCCTTTTCAATTATGTATATGCCGTCCTGGAACACTCTTTTGTCGAAAGCCGCTCTTCTTGTGAGTTTTTCTATAAGAGCAGCTGTTTGGCCTGTTTTTTCCTTATTCACACCCTCTACAATTACGAAGTGCCCATCAACACTGACTTTCACTCCTTCAGGCAGAGCAAGTGTTCGGGGTATTGTTTCTCCGACAAAATTCTTTATCTCGAAAACATTGCCTTTTACGCTTGCAGTCATTGGAAAATGGCTTGAGCAGATTCTTAGCTTATAATTGTGAGCCTGATTAACTCCCTTCATCATGTTCTTTAAGTGAGCTATATGCGCTTTGATAAGTCTTTTTTCTCTCTGAGTGCCTTTTTTTGCTTCGAACACGACCATGTTGTTTGTAACACTGATTTTTATTTTTGGATTGTGAAGTTTCTTCTGGATTTCTCCTTTTGGTCCGTGAACTGTGAATATTCCGCCATCTACATTTATGCTTGTTCCCTGTAGTATTCCCAGTTCCTCGTGAATCTCTTGCTTCATTAATGATGCCTCATTATTTTTTTAATAGCAGTAACTGATTAGCCTGCCTCCAAGTGCTTTTTTCTTTGCTTCAGTGTGAACCATCATTCCCTTTGATGTGCTTATGATGAGTATCCCAAAATCCTTTGCAGGCAGGAATCTTTTTTCGAATTTCTCATAGGTTTCTTTTTTTACACTGAATCTTGGCTTAATAACTCCTGTTTTGTTTATGCTACCCAGAAGGAAAATTTTAAGCGAATCTCCTTTTGAATCTTTTATCTCTTCAAATCCTCCCAGGTATTTGTGCTCTTGCATTATGGCAAGCACACTCCTTATTATCTTTGAATTACTTCGAGTAATTAACTCCTTTTTGCCTACGTTATCATAGGAGTTTATTTGCGAAAGCACATTTGATAAAGGGTCATTGAGACTCATTTTGTTACCTCAATCATTTTTGTTTTAGCTATTTTCAAGTATATTTTTTAAATCCTATCTTGGGTGCCACTTCTCTGAAGCATTGCCTGCAAAAATGCAAACCGTATTTACTAATATGAGCGGCAGTTTGCCCGCACCGCCTGCATCTTTTTATGCTTCTCCCGAATTTTCTTTGTCTTGGAACATTGTATTTAAGGAATTTTGAGTATTTTGCTGGCTTATTCCTTATCTGGTTTAATACTTTGGTATGGTGAGTAGTGGTAATTTTTCTTCGCCTCCTTAAGCTTCTTGCGTTTCTTCCTCTTTAATCTTAATTTCGAAATTATCTTTCATGAATTGAATTGCTTCTGCCCTGGCAATAGAATGATCTCTCGGGAGGGTTCTCTTCATAATCTTTCTTCTCTTAATCCTGAATCCTGGCCTTTGCAGGGTAATTGATGCCTGCAAGCCCATTATGCCGATTTTCGGGTCATATTTAACATCAGGTATGTCGATGTACTCATGAATCCCGAATGACACATTCCCATAATCATCAAAATTGTTTTTGGACAAGGAGTTATTCTTAGCTAAAAGAAGCCTCTTGGCCAGCTCCTTAGCTTTTTCTTTTCTAAAAGTGATTTTACAGCCAATAGGAAGACCTGGTCTAAGCCCCCAATTAGCAATTCTCTTCTGCGTTATGGTTTTGACAGGGGACAAACCAGTTATATTTTTCAATAGAGTAACTCCTTTTTCAAGGACAGCTTGCTCTTTACCAGCACCTATATTCAAGGTGAGTTTCTCTACTCTTATTTGTCTCATGGTTGAATTCATAGTGTTTGAGCCTTGTCGGTTTTAACTTCTATTTTTGTTTCTTTTGATGGCTTTTCACTAAAGCTTTTTTTTTCATTAAGAGAGATTAATGGCTTTTCTTTGCCAGCGGCAAAGGCATAAACCTTTTTTGTTTCAAAAGCTTCATTGTTTAACTTGAAAATAATATTTTCTTTCTTGAAATCATCAACAGTAACTACGTTTCCTATATGCTTCCCTTTGTAAAGGTAAACAATTGTTCCTTTCTCCAGCTTAATCACTTGTTTTATTTTGTGATCCGGGATAGTGTAAAGTATTGAATCGTTTATGCTGATTTCCTTAAGCAAAGGCTCATTTGATTTCATCACGAAATTCCTTCCGTCACTGCAATTAATTTGAACAGCTCCTTTCGGCAGGTTTTTCTTGTCCCAAACCTTTGAAAGCTTGAGCTTCGCCTCATCATCTTTTATTTTTAAAAGGAATAATTTATTTTTCTCATTAACCATCAACCTGTAGTTCTCTCCTGTCACGGGGAAGCTTACAACATCAAAAAAGCCCACAGGATATTTTTCGTCGTAAACAGGCTTGCCATTTACAAGCACCCCTCTATTTTTAATCAAATATTTTGACTCTTTGGTTGTCTGTGTCTTATTCAGCAACTCCTTTAAAATAGGGTTAATTGCAATGCAAAGAGAAAAGTCTCTTCCTGCATTCGGCCTTGTTATAAATGTATGGTCCTTTCTAAGTATATCCCATCTTTTGGGTGCATTTATTCTTTTGATGTGGTCTTTAACCATTTTTTTATCCTTCCTTATTGTTATTTTTTTCTTTTTTATTATTGATTATGTTTTATCAGTCTATTCTAATTGTTTCTTTGACTTCTCTAATCGCTTTTTATCATCCACATTTAGTTCGGTTATTAGTAGGTTAGAGGCGTGAATAAGGGGCCTGCTTTTTGAGCCGTCTTTTTTAGCTATTTCCACTCCTACAATCATCACTTTACTTTTTTTCAAGTTAATCATATCGACTTTGTTTTCTTTTCCTTTGAACTTGCCTCTCATTATTTTTACTTTGTCACCAGTCCTGACTCTTATTCTTTTTATTCCGTGCTTCTTGGCAAGCTCTTTGCTTAAATGAGCATTAAGGAAGCTTCCTTTTATGTGCGAAGGAGCATTGTACCGATATTTTCTTTGTTTTCTCGGCTGCTTGCTTCCCTTCCACGCACTTGAAAATTTTTTATTCATGAAACATCATCTCCTTAGCCTAAAGTACGAGTTTGGCTACTTTTGCTATTCCAGGCCATAGCTCTGTGACTTCTTTGGCTATTGGTCCTTTGAAAATAGTCCCTTTGGGGGTTCCCTTATCATCCTTAAGCACGACTGCAGCATTATCCTCAAACTTCACTCTTACCCCGCTAGGCCTCCTAAATTCTCTTCTCTGGCGCACAATAACTGCTAAAACAACTTGTTTTCTCATGTCAGGCCTTCCTTTCCTAACTGAAGCAAGGATTAGGTTTCCTATCCCTGCACTCGGGTTTCTGCCGTAAACAGTCTTCGCGCCTTTTACAGAGATTATCTTCAGGATTTTTGCTCCCGAATTATCGCAGGTGTCTAGGAATGATCCTTTCTGGAGTCCTTTTGTTATTTTTGCTTTGGTTGCTTTCATTATTCTTCACTTTCAATTTTCTTTCTTTTCTCATTCTCAGAAACTGCAGAAGCAGCTTCAACAGATGATTCTTGCAATAGCTCTTCTTTGACTGCTTGTTCTTTGGATTGCTTCCCAATGATTTCTATGACTACGAAGTGTTTTGTTTTTGACAACGGCCTGGTCTCTGAAATTCTGACAGAGTCCCCTTTCTTTGCATTAATACAATCGGGATTATGGGCTTTGACACTGCTTCTTCTTTTCTCGTATCTCTCGTATTTAGGAACATACAGCCTTCTCGTCCAACCGACAACTACGGTTTTATACATCTTGTCGCTGGTTACGATTCCATTCAATATTCGCCCGCGTGCAGTTAGGTTTCCGTGGAAAGGGCAATTTTTATCAGAGCAAACTTTGTCTGTTTTGGCTCCTTCCAATCCAATTCCTTTCTTTTTCATTTTTTTAATCTCCGCGAATGTTTTTGTTTATTTTATTCTTAGTTGAATTCATTTTTTGTTTTATTTTTTAAGCTTAATCCTTTCCTCTGGTCTTTTAATGATTTCATCGCCTTTGATCGTGTTGTTGTTAATCATGAACACCGCGCCTTTTTTTAGCACGGTTTTTTCTTCTTGTTTGCTGTTTTTTATCTTGAATGAGTTTTTGGTTTCGTCAATTATGCTTCCTTCAAGGCCTTGAAGGCTTTTGTTGGTTGCATCCATGACTTTTATTTTTGCTCCTATAAATTCTGCTGCGTAAATCATATGCGCATCCTGTTCTTGGTTCGTTCTCCTTATTTTACATCTATCGTGTCTGGACTAAAGCCAAGCTTTACGAGCTCTGCCTTAACCTCCTTCAAATGGTCACCTTGGAGCTCAATAATGCCTTCTTTTGCTGTGCCCCCGCAGGCAAACCTGGATTTCAGCTTACTGGCCAGCTCCTTGAGGTTGATTTCGTTCTGGTTAAGCCCTCTGATGATTGTGCTTATTTTCCTGAACTTCTTTTTTACAATGACAACCTCGATTTTCTGGCTCTCCTTTGCGATTGTTTCACAAACGCAAAGCTCTTTTGGCAGCCCACACGTTCCGCATGTTTCACTCATTTTTGTTTTTTCGGTTTTTTCTCTCTATTATCTACTCCTATTAACTCCTATTATTTAGGGCTTTCATTATTTTTAACCCCTTGTGTCTCGGATTTTTTCTTAATTAATCCCTTTTTATCTGCCTTTTTCTCTAATTTTTTATCAGTACGCTTAGTACTCTTTAGGAGCATGATTCGTGCAATGTCTTTTTTTAATCTCCTTAGCTGGCCCGCATTTTTGGGAGGGGTTCCCGTAGCCACTTGTGCATTTAACTTCATCAGTTCTAACTCCAGCTCGCTCAACTTCATCTCCTGTTCTTCAACAGTCATTTGAGCTAATTCTTTGAACTTCATTATCATTCCTCACTCTTGGTTGAGTTTTCAGCAATGTCAATTTCTTTATTCTCTTCTCTCACAGGCTCAGCCTGTTTCATTTGCTGTTCCTTTGCAGCAGATTCGGGCTTTTTGTGAAGCTCTTTTTTTTGCTTTTTTTGCTCCCTCATCTTCTCTTCTTTTTTAACATCACTCCTTTTGCTTTCTAATTCCTTTGCCTTTTCTTCCAGTTCCTTTTTAACAGCAGCGTTCTTGACTTCTTCAATTTTGCCTGGTGTTGCTTCAGCCTCTTCTTTTATTAAGTACATTCTATCAGGCAGCTCAGTATCTGGTGTCATTATGCTAACTTTTATGCCAATTGTCCCGCTCTTGAGCTGAGCTGATGCATAGGCGACTTTTACTTTTGAAACTGCAATATCGCCGCATTTTTTTAAGTAGCCTTGATAAAATCTCCATGTCTTAGCTCTTGTGCTTGGAACCTTTCCTCCTATAAGGATTTCTACGCCAAAGGCTCCTGCGTTCATGACATCTGCCATTGCCTTGTGTCCTATTCCTTTGAATCTGGCTATGCCAAATTTTTCAAGCGAGTTTGCTATCATCTCTGCGATTATATTAGGGTCAAGCCCTATGCTTGTGACCTCTTCAATTTCTATTTGAGGGTTCTCTAGCTTGAAAACCTGTTTTAAATCATAGGTTAACTTGGTGATGTTGGTCCCTGACCTGCCGACAACAAGCCCAGGCCTGCTGGTGCTTATAACTATTTTCTCTCCGAGCGGAGTTCTTTGAAGCTTAACATCGCTCAACCCAACTCTGCTAAGGTTTTTTCTAATATATTCCTTGATTTCAAATTCCTTTATGTTCTGGTTAACAAATTTCCTTTCAATCATATTTATTCCGCCGGTGATTTTTCAGTTTTTTCAGCAGGTTTTTCTTTTTGCTCTTTTTTGTCCTTCTTAGCTTCCTTGTCTTTCTTGGCTTCAGAAAAGTTTATCTTTTCCGAGGCAGCAAGCTTTCGCTTGCTTGCTTCTATTTCTTCTGCAGCAATTTCAACATGAGTTCTTTTCATCTTTATTCTTCTCTTTCTGCCATAATGAAGGGGCTCTGCTGCTTTTTGAGCACATGCATGAATAATCTTGAGTTCTGAACTTAGGCCTTTGTTCTGAGCATTGGCTTCAAGTGCCTTTAACAAAAAAAGGAACTGCTGTGAAGCTCTTAAGGGGTATTTTGCCGAGCCCATCCCTTTCTTGTGGCCTGCCCCTTCTGTGAATCTCTTGAACGGGATTGCTGCTTCTTGCTTTATTACTTTTTCAAGCAAATTCCTTGCTTTTTTAACTTCCATGCCTTTGATATACGAGCATATTTCTATTGAGTTACGAGTTGATATGCTGAGGTCTCTTCCAACTACCTTGACAACATTTTCTTTGTCTGATTTGAAAGCGTATTTGTATTTCATTTTTGTTTTCAAAACTGTTTATGTTTATTTGACAGATAGGCTGGCACTTGACTTGGTAGCCCCGATTCCAGGGGCGTTGTGCTGCACCTTCTTTCTTGTCAAGGCATACTCCCCGAGCCTGTGACCTATCATTTCTCCAATTATGCCGACTGGCTGGAAGGTCTTGCCATCATAAACCATTATTATTTTTCCTACCATGAAAGGAAGTATCATCATACTTCTTAGGTGCGTCTTTACAGGCTTCTTACTGGCCTGCACTTTGTCAATGAATTTTTTCTCATCATCATTAAGCCGGTTGATTTTTCTGCGTTCATTACTTGGCATGATGCGGGCTAGCTCTGTAATGCTCATTCTTTGAAGCTCTTCAATGGTTTTTCCGTGATAAGCAAATTCTTGTCTAGCCATTCATAATCACCTTAGTTTGCCCTACTCTAATTTTATCTCCTTACCTTGCTTCTGCCACTGCTTCTTGGCCTGATCATTCCTACTTTTCTTCCCGGAGGAGCATTTCTAGGAGCGGTAGTGGGTTTTCCCTTATGGTGGCTTTTATGCCCTCCAAAGGGGTGGTCAACTGCATTCATACTTGTTCCTGAGACGCTTGGCCAGTACTTATTCTTGGCTTTCATCTCAAAGTATTTTCTGCCTGCCTTGTAAAACGGCTTTTCGGGTCTGCCGCCACCAGCAGCAATTCCTATGCATGCTCTGCAATCAGGATTAAAATCCTTGGATTTTTTTGAAGGCAATAGAACAGTTACTTTTGATTCTGTTTTCGCAACTACTCTTGCGCTTGTGCCCGATGCCTTTACAAATTTGCCGCCGTCTCCCGGTTCGTTCTCAATATTAAAAATCGTGGTTCCTTCAGGTATGCTTTTTAGCTCAGTGATGTTGCCAAAGAGGATTTCTTTTTCGCCAATAGTTAAGGCTTGCCCGACTCTCACTCCCTCAGGAGCAATAATCAGGGTTGTTGAATTATCATCATGTTTAATTTTTGCGAGAGGTGCGGAATGTGCAGGGTCACTTAACAGCTCTGTAATTATGACGGTGCCATTTTTTCCAATCCTGTTTTCTCCTTCAAAGCGAAAGCCGGGCCTTCTGTAAACCGGGCTTCCTCTTCCTCTTTTCTGCTGTGTTAGGTTTTTTCCCATTTAAAATCTCCTTGTAATCATGTCCTTACATCAATCCTAGTTTCGTTGCCAGGTCAATGGCAGGTGTTTCTGATGAAAACTTAATGTAAGCTCGTTTTCTTCCTTTTGAATCGTTCAAGGTTCTTACCTGCTCTACCTTGACACTGAACATTTGCTCAATTGCCTGCTTTATCTCTTGCTTATTTGCTTTTTCATCAACTATGAATATGAGCTTATTCTCAGATTCCATGAGCCTGATTGACTTCTCTGTTGATAAAGGATATTTGATAATCATTTTTCTCTAAACCTCAATTATTTTCCAATCCCTTTATTGGTAAACAAGCCCTTTTTTATCTCCTCAAGAGCCTTGGTTGTGAATAAAGTCGCTCTGCCAACATGGCCTCCTGGCGCAAGAGCCTCTGCATTCAGCTTCCTGACATTAATAACATCAATCCCGAGGAGGTTGCTTGCTGCTTTGCTTATTTCTTTCACATCCGATACTGCAAGCAAGAGGCTTTTCTTTGTAATTTTTCTTCTTCCTCTTAGCTTGCCCTTGCCTGCTCTTGCTCTCGGCTCAAATGCCCTGATAAATTCATTCTCAAAGCCTAGTTTAGTCAATGCCTCAAGTAGTTGTTTTGTCTTGTTAATTTTTTCAAAATCATCGGCCATAATAAAAGGATAATTCTCAGGAACAAAATGACCTCTCTTTAAAACAGCTTCTTTTATCATTACCGCGCTTAATGCTGAGCAGATGGCTTTTCTTCGTTCCTTGGTATTAAGTTTCCAGCCTCGCACAATTTCTGTCTTTGGCGGGTGAGCTCTTCTTCCGCCGACCATACCGGGGGCGTTGGCTCCCACCCAGAAGAATTGGCTTCCCCTGTGGGACATGGTCTTTCTAGGCACTCTGCTGATTCCCTTGCCGTAGCATCCTTTGAAGTCTCTTCTTCGCTTGGAAATCCTTACTGCGTGAATCATGCCCGCTTTTTCACGAGGGCCATAAGCCTGCCTCCTATTGTTCTGAATCGCAAGCACTGCTTTTTTAATAAGGTCTACTCTGACAGGCTCATTGAACTGGCTAGGAAGGTCTGTTTCTCCAGTTTGTGCTCCTGTTGTGTTGAAAATCTTAAGTTTCATCTTAATCTGCCTTTATTTCATCATTTATCTTCCTTGTTTTGATTGTAAGCTAATGTGAGTGATGGTTGGTAATGGCGCCTCCTTCTTAGGCGGTCTTACTGGCTGAGTCATAATAATAAGTCTTTTCTTGGTCCCGTGAGCAGAGCCTTTGATCAGAACATATGTAGTTTTTACTTCGCCATAATGCGCAAAGCCATCCTTAGGGTTTATTTCCTCTGCCTTTGTCCCTATCTTGATTATTTGCTTATTAAGTTCTGTTCTCTGATGATAGCCCATCTGGCCAGAATATGCTGTCCTGTACATTGTGTGCTGCTGAGCACACCACGCTCCTCTGCTTCCAGGCTGCCTTCTGCCTTTCTCTGTTTTGGCTTGTTTGAGTGAAATGCCAAATCTCCTCACGGGGCCTTGTATTCCCTTGCCTTTTGTAATTCCGTGCACATCCACAGTTTGTGCTTCTCTGAAAACCTGGTCAAAAGAAATTTCTTTGTCAACGTGCGCCTTGATGAATTCTAACTTGTCCCTATTACCCCCGCCAAGCTTTATCTCGAAGATTTCTGGTTTTTTCTTTCCAATGCCCGCAAGCCTTGGCTGGGTATAAACAACAACTGTGATTTCCGCATAATCATCAGGATTGATTTGCTCAAGCTCTTTGGCATCCCGGGTTTTTTTAGGAACTGATATGGTGCGCATGACGTCCTTAGAAAGTTTGAATATTATATCCTTAGCAACAAAGGAACCATAGGCATTTTTTTTGTAAAAACGAACAGAAAAAATTTTGAGAGGGGGGCACTCAACCACTGTAACTGGCATGCTAATCTCCTCTTCCTTTGTGGGAGAGGTTTTTCTATTGTCAATGCCCATGAGATGAGTCATGCCTACTTTATAGCCGGCAAACCCTAAAAGATTGGCCTTGTCAAAATGTTGGTTTGACCATTGCCTAATGCGGGGATAGCTTCTGCTAGCTCGTTTTCTTGGCCAGTAGGCCATGCTTCCTTTTCTCGGCTTTCTTACATTGGACATTTTATTCCTCGTAGGTAAATCTTGCGCCAGGATAAACCCGCGGATAACCGGGCGTAATGTATTGGGTGTATGATAAAAGCCTTTTGCGAAATGCCCCTTATAGAAAACACTAATTATCCAGTGTACTGAAAAGGGTTTTCTTTTCAGGCGTTTTTACTTGTTTGAGTTCATTTACCACTCAAACAAAGAGGAAAAAAAAGAGGAGATTTATAAAGGTTGTGGTTGGCTCAGAAAGAGTTACCTACACCCTGAAAATACGATTTGAGTGAGTGGTATCTTATCTCCTGGTGAAGTTCTATAAAACTGCTCGCCAATCAATGGCATATCCGGCATTCGGAGTTTTTTTTGCAAGATTCTGTCTTTATGAGCATCCAGATTCTCTACTATATAAGCCTCCATTTTATCTTCTAGATATTTTTCGGGGTGATTTAGTGCCTTTTCGACTTTTAAAGCGTTCACGGGCTCTGCAACAAAGGCATAATTGATAATACTATTATAAAATATAGTGCTATCTTGCCCAGGCACATCCAGAGGGGTAATAGAACAACAAATAAGCGCCTTGGGGATTATTGGGAACCCGAATTCTTCCGCCCCTTCCTTTGCACAACAACTTATCGGGTCAATATTCAAAGAAGAAGTTGAATTAAGAGTTTCAATTTTGCCACCCGCATAACCTGGGTGCTCATCACCTTTTCTTTTAAGCAGAATGATTTGCTGAGCGTCGTGCTCATTGGGCTGGTAAAGCAAAAAAATGCTAGCTACTGCAAGCGCACATCCTAATGGGCGGTCGGAGGTATTTGTTTGCAGGGGTGCACCTATACACGGTATTTGACGATACCACCTGGTAGATTTAATCCCCCAATTAAAAGTGTTAATTGTGTCTGTAGCTATTCTTGCTATGGCTTGATTATCAGAAGTAACCCATTTCAAAGATTCCTTCTTTCTTGAATAGCCTAAAAGAGAGACTTGCTCTTCTGAAGGCACTCTTCCCTGCCCTGACTCGGCCAGATACACCTTTCTTGCGCCGTCGGGTTTTTTGCAGTTTGAAAAATCGTTAACTGTTGCAAGAAAAACATTACGGAAAATCCACTGAGCCCCGTGCCTGCTTCTAGTGGGAACAATGGTTCTGAGGCCAAGCATCTTATCAATCGTCAACCCTGTTTGTTCTTCAAAACGGTCCTTTGCTACATCCTCAAGTGTATGATGCTGAGAAACAGGGGCCCTAAAACGCAACCCGGGAAATTTTAGTTCCCTATTCGCGCCCCCATCTGAATTCACAAGGATATATTGAGGCCTACCATACGCTTCCTTAGTAATGCCTATTACAGTAATGTTGCTTTCAGCATAAGCATTATTCTTTTCAATGGAAAGAGTCATTAACTCATCGCCTTTTTCTTTTTTCTTGGAGCAAAACTCTTATCCTTCCTCTTAGCATACTGCAGAGGATTCTTTATCTGCCTGCATAATTCTTCTGGTTTGCACACAGAAAAACTCTTGTAATAACTTAGATTATTACAATTAGGCGGAGGGAGAATCTTCTTGCTCTGCTTAGCATACCTTATCTGGCCTAGAACATACTGTGGCCTCAGAGGCTCAACATTCTTTTCATTCCATTCCAAAAGCCTTTTTTCAATCAGGTCATAATCCCAGCCGCAGCTAGCAAGGAAATTAACTAGCACAAAACAGCTTCTTTTTCTTCCGTCTTCTATCCCGTTAAGAATTAGTTTTATGCACGGAGGAAAGTTTTCCTCGCCAATGGCTTTTTCCGGGAGAGAATAAACTTCCTTACTGTGCTTCAGTCCTTTTTTTTCATCATCCATCTCTTCCCAACTTGCTCTTTGTGGCGCAAAATCAAAAGCATTTCTTAGCAGAGCCTCTGCATCAGGATAAGAAACCTCTCTCTCCAAGAAGGGATGAATTATATTTACATTCTCTGGTTTTGCTTCTTCTTTTTCAAAACTTAAAATCCTATTGATATCAACAGGGATGGAGATTAATTGGGATTTTTCGTGAAAAGAATAGGACATGCGATAAAGGTGCCTTGGAGCAATGAGCACAGTATCAATTTCCAGGAAAGGATCAACATTTAGCTTCGGAATTCTGTCTCCGAATTCGTTTAGCTCGTATCTTTTGATATCTTCTTCCTTAAAGCCGGTTTTCTTCATGACCTCGGGGAAATCATTTTTTTCTAGGTTCATTATTCCCTCAGCGAGGGATTTCCTAATGAGCTCGGTTATATATAGAGCGATTCTTCTTGGAGCTTCTGGAAAAAGGTTAATTATGTTCTCCCCGCCAACATTTTTTGGAAAAGCCTCAAAAGGAACTGCTATATGAAACCCTTTGTTTCCTGAGAATTTTGCAGTTATTGACTTAACTCCATTTTGTTTTAAGGCTTGCACAGCATAATGCGCAGCAAGCCTGCTGTATTCAAAGAACTTGCAATCAACATCCAAAACCAAATCCCATCCTTTCCTCAGAGCATCTAGCTCTTCTTTCTTTAAAGTCAGGCTAAGCTGCAAAGGATTCTTCCACAGTTCTTCTGAGCAATGAAAGCTAGTAACTCTCTGCTTTGCCAGCTCAAGAACATCATTAGGATAGGTTAATACTTCAGGTCTCTTGCCAAAACTCTCGTCAAATCTAAACGCAATCTCTTTATCTTTTGCCTGCTTCACAAGCTCTTCCTGGATGTCCTTTCTCTTGTAGAAGGATAAAGTTTTGGCTAGGAACATTTTGATTGTGAGGAATGGCAAGATATATTTAAAGAATGTTGTTTTTGCACTAAAAAATTTATAAACAAGCCGGGCTTTTCTTGTTATAAACACGCGGGCGTGCCGGAGTGGTCAAACAAAAATCAAAGATTTTTGATAGTCAAAATCAGAGATTTTGGACCAAACGGGTACGGTTCAGGGCCGTATGACTCAGTGTCTACGCAGGTTCAAATGAAAAACTGGTTTTTCACAAAGAAAAAATTTAGTTTTTCTGAATGCCCTGCCGCCCGCATACATTATGAAACCTTCACATGAAGTCAAGGCAGTTATTGAAGAAATGCTTGCCTTAATCGAAAAAGAAAAGGATTCGATGGTTATTGTTGAAGGTAAAAAAGATAAGAAAGCTCTGGAAGCACTTGGTTTTTCCAAGGCTATTATTCTAAATAAGCCTCTTTACGAGATTGTAGAGAGCATAAAAGAAAAAAGAGTGCTTTTGCTTACTGATTTGGACAAGCAAGGCAAACAGATTTATTCCGAACTAAAGAAAGATTTGGATAAGCGAGGAATTATTGTGGATAATTGTTTAAGGAATCTTTTGTTCAAGACAGAACTGCGGCAAATTGAGGGGTTAACTTCTTACCTAGAAAAGTTTGTTTAAGCTTCGTCATAATTCTTCTCAACAAGCTCTTTTATCCTTTTAGCCTTCTTTTCCCCTATTAAGTCAACCTCTTTGAGTTCATTTTCCTCTGCATTAACCAGATTTTTTATTGTCTTGAATCTTTTTAAAAGAGGTTTTGCAAGCAAAGAGCCGATTCCTGGGAATGAACTGATAATGTACTCTTGAGTTTCTTTATCAGAGAGCGGCTTTGTAGAATGCAGAGTAAAGTCTTTTTTTGACGGGTCCGCCTCTCTCTTGGCAATTATCAAGAATAGGTTAGCTGTTTCCTTGAAGTTCCTGGTTTGAACAATTGGGATTCCATAACTGACTAAAATGGTAGATAATGCTCCTCTGATGGCGTTGGGGTGAACTTTCCTTTGAGAATAAATATCCTCCTCTCCCTCGAGAGCTATTAAAGGACGCTCGTATTTCCTTAGGCCGCTAAGCTGGAAAAGAAGTCTTCCGTCAATTATAGAGTCAACAAAGTCTCTTACTGTTTTGTGCTCAACAGCGACCCTGTCGCTGAGTAAGTAATCTGCAACATCCAGCTTGGTTAATTCAATCTTTACTCCGCGTTCAGATAGTTCTTTGATTATGCCAGCGCCTTTCTCCCTGTAATCTGCAAATACGGTTAGGTTCGCGACATTCAAGGCGCTGACTTCGTCCGTTAGTTTAGTTTGCTCTTCTCTTATTTCTTCCTTTTTCTCAATGCTTTCAATTGACTCATCATGATTATACATGGGGTTTGTACCTTTTTTCATGCTGTGAATTATGCCGTACATCCTCTTTTCTTTGTGAACAGAGGACCACAGATTAGCTTCGTCTCTTGTCTTCTTAGTAACAAGAACTATAACTCTGCCTTTTTCCTGCCTTCCAGTTCTTCCTCTTCTCTGGACTGTTCTTATGGCAGAAGGAACTGGCTCATAGAATATGACCAAGTCGACTGCAGGGATATCCAATCCTTCCTCAGCAACACAAGTAGCAATAAGGCAATTGAATTCTCCATTTCGAAACTCCTCTATGACCTGTTTTTGTTTTTTCTGGCTCATGCCTGTGTCTTTTTTCTTTGTCTGGCCAACAAAAATCTTAGATTTAACATCAAGAGAGTCTAAGACGGTTTTTATATTGCTAGTTGAATCGCGATATTGATTGAATATGATAATCTTTACATCTTTCTTTTTTAAAAGCTCATCAAGAATAATTCTTTTTAAGGCGCCTATCTTCGGATGTTCTTTTCCTGCTGCAATTAACTCTTTTGTTCTGATATACGCCGATCTGAAATTAAGATCTTTCACGAGGTTTTGAACTGCTTTGACCTTGGTCTTGCTTGCATCCTCCTCAAGTTTTTGGAAGTATTCCCACAAGGGCCTGATTCCTTGTGTCTCTACCAGTTCAAGGGCGTGTTGTAATTTCAAGGCTTCTGCAAGCAAACTAACGCTCCGCATCACGCCATAGTCCTTTTCTCCGCTGCTCATCCGGGCATACATTGCTCTTTGCAACTCGAGAATAGAAGTCTTACTGTAGCTGGACACGTTACCGTACATGTAGCCTAATTTTTTGATTGTTTCAAGCTTTTCCTCAAATGAATTCCTTAAGAAGTTTCTTACTTGCATGAACTCAGGGGGAAAATCGAGCTTTACCCACTCGACATCAATTTCTTTTATGTAAGGCTGAACATCAGGGTCGTCATAAGAGCGTATTTCTATTTCCTCTATGAACAAGTTCTTGCAAACTTCTTTTATCTTTTCCTGGTCAGAACCTGGCGAAGCAGTTAAACCTAAGATTCTCGGATGTTCTGCTTTTCTGTGATATTGCTTAGCAATAAATGCATAGGAATACTCTCCGACAGCACGATGGGCTTCGTCAAAGACAAGCAGGCTTACGTCTTTCAAAGAAATCTTTTCACTGATTATATCGTTCTCTAGGCCTTGAGGAGTGCTTACAATTATCTTGCTTTTCTTCCACAAACCTACTCTTTTTGCAGGAGAAATCATGCCAGTGAATAATTGAACTTGGTCTTCTTCAATCTCCAGGTTTTTTTGCATGGAAGTGAAGTGCTGATCACAAAGAGGCCTCGTGGGTGCGAGAATCAAAATTTTGCTGCCAGGATAGTTGGTTAACCTGTTTGATGCCAAAAGAACAGCAATATTGGTCTTGCCCAGCCCTGTAGGTAGAACTACAAGAGTGTTCTTCTTAACTGCGGTAGCGAGAATGGTCTGTTGATATAGTCTCGGTTCAAAACCACGAATCATTTTAAAAACAAAGGAAGCGCGAACAATTTATAATGCTTTTGCATAAAAAAAGAAAAAGAAAAAAAAGAAAAAGTTTATCTGCCTCTTGCCATCTTGGCTTTGGCAACATCTCCTTTTTTATCAATGAAGTAAAGGTAGCCTTTCTCCTTCTTGATGCTGGTTTTTGAAACAACCTGCATGCTTCCTTTTGGCTTTTTCCTTCCTCTTGCCATCTTTGCTCTTGCGACATTGCCCTTCTTGTCAATGAAGTAGAGCCACCCTTTCTCCTTCTTAATGCCTACTTTTACAACAACTTGTGCCATTAAAGGTCACCCCCTTAATTTAATTTATCCGACTGTATCTTGGATTTATTAAGGTTAAATAATGTTCTTATTCTTAAATCTTTTGGTTTTAGCGACGAAACATTTAAAAACCCAAGGGAAAAACGGCTTGTTCTCCAGTCATTCTAACTATTTTCCTGATTCGAATCTTGAATAATAGACTACTGCAGCGATTATACCCAGAATTAGTGCAACAATATATGAGAAGATGTTAAACAAGATTATAAAAGCAGAATAAGCAAGTATTGTTGCAAAAACAAGGATAAAAACCCATCTTGAGGCTATGAATAGATAAAGGCCGGTGGTGCCTCCTGAGAATTGCCTTAACTTTTCAAAAGTTGGAATTGGCAGCATGGAGAAAACTGCAACCAACAGGTTTATTATTATAAATGTTTTTAGAAACGCACCCCCTGTGGCGAGATAGAAAGGAGCAATCAAACCCACCAGAACAATGTTTGAAAACGGCCCTGCAAAAGCAATCATCCCCAAATCTTTGTGCTTGACTCCCCCCCTAAAAACCCCGGTTCTTAGTTTTGGGATGGCATCGTAGAAAAGGGTGCCAGAAAAGAACAGCGGAAGATAACCATATGAAAAAAGGCAGAACATAGGCCCTAATATAAGCCCGTTGAGCCACTTCTTATACTCTGAAGAATAGCCTAGTTTAAGAGCAATTAATTTTTGTGCAGAGAAATGGATTATAAAAGAAATGCAAATTAGTACAGCAATTATAAGCAAATTCAAAATGTACGGGATAGCCCCCTTGCCCCCCATCAAATCAAAAATGCCCCAACCTGGAGCAATGGTTATGCCAAATGCTGCAACCATCGCAGCAATTAATAAGTTAAACAGTTCCTTGCCGGTAAACCTGAACCGCGGACCACTTCCGTTTGCTAATCCATCCATAAACAAAAGGCATTGATTTTTTTATTTATATAAGTTTCCCTTGTGCGTGTGGTTTCTTGATTAAAGCCAGCAAATCATCTTCGTGACCCGCCCCAATTACTGCCAGAATTTTAATATCACGATAGTTCTCCATGAGCGCTTTTAATTTTAAAGCCATAAACATATTTCTCTCCTCAACTAACGCTTTGTAAAGACCAGGGTAACTTTTTTTCATAAGCTTTAATAGCTTTTTTATAAGCTCTTTCTCAGGAACCTTGCTAATGTCAATCCTCATCTTTTTTGAAAAAGGAGCAGAGAAGATGTCAATAAAAAAGTGAAGTTTTTCTTTCCAGCCTATTGTCTTTGAAAGCCTAGCAAGCGTTACCTGAATATCCTGGTCAATAAGGGCGAGCTTTTTGTTATTCTTTTGCGCCAGTTGAACTGCTCTTAACATGTCGCTGCCCGGTTTTATACCCACAACATCGCCCAGTTTTTGCTGGATTAACCCTCCTATAAGCGCAAACAAGTAACCTTTCAATCCGATTTGTGAGATTATGGCGGGAGAATAGTTCGGCTTTTTATCAGCTAGCAGAGAATAGAGCCTGTTGTGATCTAGCTCAACAGCCACTAGTTCAGGATTTTCTTTTTGAAAAACATATTCTATCTCATCAAGAGAGCTTTCTGCTATGTGAGATGTGCCTATTATGATAAGATTCTTGTATTTTAACATGGGAGAGGGGTCAGGTGTAATATTGCTTTATCTTTTTGCCTTTCTTTGTCTCACCCAAAGAATTTCCAAAATGTTTTATGTTCTCACGCATAACCTTATTGGCAGGCATCTCAACTCCTACAGTGACCAGGTTTTTCCTTATGTCAAAGCAACCAATCTCAATTTGAGCAGGGCAGTCCTGAATGCAGGTACCACACGCAGTGCATAAGAAAAAAATCTCTTTGGCTTGCTTTTTCTTGGCAAGAAATGCTTTAAACCTTGCACCCGCGGATTCTTTTAACAAAACAGCATAAATAGGACAATTGAGATTGCATATACCGCACAAATTACAGTTTTCAACCGTCTGATTTCTATTATCAACCATATTTTTTCACCGATAATTAATAAGCTTGTTAGGATTTAAAATATTATTATAATCATGTTCGTCTTTTAGCTGCATCAGTTCTTTCTTTTTTTCCTGACTCAAAAAAGTCGCGTTCACAGTCACAAAACCAAAAGCGGTGCCAAAGGAGCCTCCGAGCCTTTTTATGAACGCGCGAAACGTTTCAATTAGATCTTTGTCTTTTTTCT
Organism: uncultured Methanosarcinales archaeon; assembly: GCA_964354085.1. GTDB lineage: Archaea > Nanobdellota > Nanobdellia > Woesearchaeales > SM23-78 > SM23-78. The sequence continues at coordinate 7,646 of CAYGYA010000014.1, read as the reverse complement.
GAAAGTATACATAAAAAATGCCAAGCCCAATGTGCCCATGAACTCTCGCGTTGTGTTTTTCACACCACTCAATCAGGTCATATGCCTTATCTAGAGTCACACAGGGGTCTTGGATATAATAATATCCCTTACTTCTTATCTTTGAATGAACAGAGTTAATTTTTTCCTGAAGCACGTTTGTTTCTGCCAAGTTTTTTATTTTTCCTTTTAAAGAGGCATATGCCGCCAACAAGACATATTTTGCATCAAAACCAAGCTCTTGCGCGGTTTTTCTGTCTATGAACTCTACAAAATATGCTTCTTTGTCTTTCTTTAATAGTCTTGCCTGCCCTAAAAGGTCTGTTGTCTGGTCAAAACTAAAAACATCAAATGAGAGCGACGGAAGCTCTGTAATCCTGAGCTTTGCTCTGGTTATGAACCCGGAAAGCCCTTCTTGCCCAACAACCAATTCTTTCTTTTTTGTATAAAATGATTTGCCTGTGCCATCAACAAATTCAACTTCCTCAACCCACTCGTTCATCCTGCCCAGACTCTGGCTTTCTTTTGTAACTGCGTTTAAAGCAATCATTCCTCCGATGGTTTGAGCAGGATTAAACGGAATAAGTGGAAAAATTAGTTTTAGAGCGCCAAGGGAATTGTTCAGAGCGGTTATTTTTATGCCAGATTCAACCTCGATGAGTTTGTTTTTTACATCGAGTTTTAAGACCTTGTTCATTCTCTCTGAAGAAATGACCAGGGCGTTTTCACCCACACACCCATCGACCGTGCTTGTTCCTGAACCGCGAATAACTGCCGGCATCCTGCTTTGATTAGCAAAAAGAAGCAACCTCTGCACCTGCTCAGTAGTCTTGGGCCAGATAATTGTTTCTGGCTTTAGCTCGGTTTCTGAGCTAGAATAACAATAGGCTTCTAAATCAAGCAGGTTATCTGAAACGTTCTCTGTACCCACTATGTTTGCAAATTTTTTATTCATTTTATTCAGTGCTCTAAAAGCGCTTCGCTTATCTCAATAATGCTTTTCCTGTTTTCAGCATTTTCCTGAAGATGGGCATAACAATAGGGACAAGAAACAATTATCTTTTTGGCACCAAGCTGATGAAGCCTTTCCTTTGCCATCTTGTTAGCAAGCTCGGGAAAGTTCTGCTTAACGCCTCCTCCTGCCCCGCAGCAAAAAGTTTTTTCTTTTGTTCTGAGAGGCTCAATGATTTTGAAACCCGTTTGCCTAATCAAAGCCCTGGGCTCATCAAGGATGTTATTTTGCCTTGCAAGAAGGCAGGAATCGTGATAAACTACTTCTTCTCGTTGCTTATATGCTATCTTATGCTTGTGAGAAACAAAAGTTTGAGTGATGTGTTCCGTTTCAAAACCATAGCGCTTTTTGAACACAACATAGCAATGCGGGCAGTTTGTTATTATCTTGGTAATCCCGTGCTTTTGCAGGAGGTCTAGATTTTTCTTTTTTATTTCTTCAAAATCTTGAGTATGACCCGCATTTAAGAGAGGAGAACCGCAGCACGAGAGTTCTTCAAGCATTACAAATCCAATGCTGAAATCAGAGAGCAGGGCCTTGTAATTGTTAAGCAGACTAGGTAAGGCACGAACCGTCATGCAACCAGGGTAATATAGAACTTTACCTCCAGCAATACTTGAAAGCTTGTTTTTTATTGTATGAAAAAGATTAATTGGCAAATTAAAACCTCTTACACGACACCTAAAAAAGATAATGGGGGGTGCATTTAATAAATCTTGTTTTTTTATGGCTTATCTTGAGGTTGTTAATAAAACCCCGGAAGACCTCAAGAATATCAAGGCCTTCCTGGGAAAAGAGGTGAGTGAAAATGATAAGAGATATAAAAAAAGTTTAAATGAATTTAATGCTTAAAGTTGGCACTGCTCAAAGACCTTGCCAAGAGTTTCTGCAAACAGAGGCGTATTAACCCACACTGCCGCATCGTATGACGGGTGTACTTTTGTGTCATCCAAGAGCATGAATGCTAGCTCTTTGTTGTCAATTATGCAGAACCGGCCATTAAATCCTTTGACGTTCTGGACTGTTGCGAATTCTTTCAGCTCATCAACAACCTGCTTTGATTTGGCTGTTATTGGAGCCATGATTTTTACATCAACCCCTTTTTCACTTGCCTTTTTTAAGACCTTACCAAAATGGTTGTGCTTTCTTACTAAACCATCTTCTGTAGTCATTAAAACCACTGATTTCTTTGCGTTCTTTATCATTGTGGCGAGATGATTGTATATTTGGGTTCTTCCCTTAATAATGCCCGTAAGATCAGAAGGGTTAATCATATCAATACCTTGGGTGTGAAGTACGTTTAATTCCTTAAGAAGTTCAGAACCCCTCAGGGTCTCGAGATTGGTTGTTCTTTCTTGGGCCTCGATAGTTATTCTTTTTTTCACTCTCTCCACAACTTCTTCTGGAGGAAGAGCAAGATATTTTATCGGTTTACCTATTTTCATCATTATAAATCCTTTCTTTTCCAGACTTTCTAGAACATCATAGCTTCTGCTTCTCGGAACTCCAGCTATGTCACTCAATTCTCCTGCAGTTGATACTCCTCTAGAAAGCAGTGCGGTCCATATTTTTGCTTCGTAACTATTCAGACCGAAGTCTTTTATTTTCTTTAAAAAAGATTCTTGTACAATCATGTTTATCTTCCCCCGAACGTTAAGCATATAAAACATAACTATTCTTAAGTGAAAAAAATAGAAAGTTTAAGATATTTATAAAGGTTTCGTTTTTGTTATCATTCTGAAGTGATTAAATAAACTAGTTTCATAATCTTTAAAACTAAAAAATAACTTCATAACCCCCACCCCTTGATTTCTTATCGAGGAGATTTTTAAATAAAAACAAAAAACTTTTTTTCTTTTTTATTTAATAAAATAAATAAATTTAATTGAATTTAATAATATATAATAATATGATTAATTAAATACCATATAGAAAATAAATAAATAGGAGATTATGCTAAAATGTATGTGATGAATAATGTGTTTCTAATAATATGTCTTGAATAATATAATTTATAAGGTACACGCACACAAATACATCATATAATATATATATTTATAAATATATTCTATATAATTATGTATTTATAAACACACATCGTAAAATATATTTTGTGTGGTGTGTGATTGATGGTGTGCGGTTGAGATGAATAAAAAGTGTAAAAAACAAATTAAACACACATACTAACTAATAACCTCGAAAAACATGATTTTTCAGGTTTTTATCAGTTTTTATCGAATAAGTTCTTTCAAAGGAAATGGAGGGGGGGAGGTTAGATTTCGTTTTATGTATTTGTTTATATATTTTAAATCATATATTCTATAGGAAAGCAATCTTTATAAACCTTCACTTCTTTTGGAAATTTTCTCATGAATAAAGAAATCAACAATATCTTCGAGCAATTCTTAAAAAAAGAGTCTTTATTCAAAGAAAAAAGAGTTTTGCAATCATTGTACATTCCTAATGAAGTCAAACACAGAGACGCACAAATAACTCAAATAGCTAACATTCTGGCCCCTGCTTTGAGGATGGAGAAGCCCTCCAACATATTTATATATGGAAAAACAGGATCAGGAAAAACACTCTCAGTTCGTTATCTTGCAGAACAAATGCTAACTCTCGCAGACAATAAAAAAATTCCTTTGAAAGTAATATATCTTAACTGCAAACTCAAAAAAATAGCAGATACTGAATATAGATTAATTGCGCAGCTAGCAAGAGAGTTTGGAAAGGAAATACCTCCTACTGGGCTACCAACAGATGAAGTTTATAACATTTTTTTTAAGGCAATTGACGAGGAAAAAAGAATAATTTTACTGATTCTCGATGAAGTGGACCGATTAGTGGAAAAGGCCGGCGATGAGCTAATATATAATTTAACTAGAGTCAATTCAGATCTAAAACAAGCACAAATGAGTTTTGTTGGAATAAGCAACAACCTAATCTTTTCCAACAACCTCGATCCGAGGGTTAAGAGCTCCCTTAGTGAAGAAGAAGTGGTTTTTCCACCCTATAATGCAATCCAAATCCAAGACATCTTGAAAAGAAGGGCAGAAGAAGCATTCAAAGAAGAAGTTCTCGACGACGGGGTTATTCAGAAATGTGCTGCCTATGCTGCAAGAGAGCACGGAGACGCGAGAAGAGCTATTGACCTGCTGAGAGTCGCGGGCGAGCTTGCAGAAAGAAAAGGCGGTAGCAAGATAACTACCAAGGATATTGACGAGGCAGAAGATGCTATCGAAAGGGATAAGGTAATTGAAATAGTAAAAAATCAGCCAAAACAATTCCAGGCAACTCTGTACGCTATAATGATGAATAAGAGCAATTCGAGAGCTAAATTTGTTCAAACAGGGGACGTTTATGACGCGTATCATCAATTATGCAGCAAAACAGGCCTGAGACCGCTAACCCAAAGAAGAGTGTCTGACATTGTTGCAGAGCTCGACATGCTGGGCATAATAAATGCAAAGGTCATTTCCAGAGGCAGATTTGGCAGAACCAGGGAAATAAGCCTGCTCTTGTCAACTTCCGTTGAGCTTAAAATCAAGAAAATCCTTGAGGACGACCTGTTTGGTTAAGCTACATTGAAAATTTTTGATAAAACATGAATCCTATAACGTCTTTTTTAGAAAAAGGAATCTTTGTAAGCCCAGAAATAGCCGAAGATGCCCTTCTGCTTGAGAAACTGGCCAAGATAGATGAAAAACTTTTAGGCAGCGTCACGTTTATTGACAAAGACTTTCTTAATTCTATTGGAATATTAACCCCTCCTTCAGAGAATGAAGCAGAAGGACAAAAAGAAGAAAAAATAACTAACAAGGTAAAGGTTTTGTTCTCATATAATAAAGAACCCGGCAAGGTTATTGTCAATGACTTTGTGGCTCATTTTAACAAGAGATTTGAGGCGCTCTCATCTATTCTAAGACAAAGGCAAGAAATGCAGAAAGTCACCAGTATAAGCCGAATCAAGAACAAGACCGGCAGGGAAAGCGTAACCATAATGGGTTTGGTTTATGAAAAGGCGGTAACCAAGAACAAGAACATAATTCTGACACTGGAAGATCCATCTGGCAAAGTCAATGTTATTTTTGGCGATAGGAAAAAAGAGCTCTTTGAACAGGCTAAAGAGATTGTGCTGGATGAACTTATCGGCGTAGAAGGGATTATCGGCGGGAACTTTGTTATAGCAAACCAACTCTTTATTCCTGACGTCCCCCTGATAAAAGACTTGAAAAAAAGTCCGGCAGAAGAATATCTGGCTTTTATAGGAGACCCTCATTTCGGCTCAAAAGCCTTTTTAAAAAAAGAGTTTGATGATTTCATAGAATGGATTAACCAGCGAAAAGGCAGCGAGGAGCAAAAAGAAATCGCATCCAAAATAAAATACTTAGTTATAATAGGCGACCTAGTCGAGGGCGTGGGCATTTATCCAAGCCAAGAACAAGACTTAGAAATAAAGGATATAAAAGAACAATATAGCCTTTTTGCCCAATACCTTAAAAAAATTCCTTCAAGCATATCTATTCTTGCCTGTCCTGGAAATCATGATGCGGGCAGGATATCGGAGCCTCAGCCGCCTTTGCTTCATAAATATGCAGAGGGCATAAGAAAACTTCCAAACGTGATTCTTCTAAGCAATCCTGCCTTTGTGAATGTTGGCGCAACTAATGACTTTTCAGGATTCGACCTCTTATTATACCATGGAGGTTCTCTAATATACTATTCAGATCACGTCGACTCTATCAGGCAGAAAGGAGGGCAGAAAAGACCTGATTTAATTATGAAACTGCTCCTTCAGATGAGACACCTTGCCCCGTCTCACACATCAAACCTTTATACTCCAGACCCGACATTTGATCCATTAGTAATTAACAGGATTCCTGATTTCTTCATTACTGGCCACATCCACAGAGTAAGCGTTAGCAATTATAAAAACATAACCCTGATTAATTGCTCTTGCTGGGTGGGTATAACAGAAGACCAGGAAAAGCGAGGGCTTCAGCCCCAACCAGGAAGAGTGCCTTTGGTAAACCTTCACACCAGAGAAGTCAAGGTGATTAATTTCTTTAAAGAAGAAAAAGAGGAAAAACAGCAAGCAGAGCCTGTAAGCATACTGGGATAAAAAAATGAATGATATGAAAAAGTACTTTGAAGAGCTTGAAGAAGAAACCTTTGCCGCATACAAAGTCGCAACCAAGGCACGTAGCAGAGGATATGATCCCGCCGTCAAGCCAGAGATTGTTTTGGCAAAGAACCTTGCAGAAAGAGTTATTGGCTTAATTAGTGTTGTCGCTCCTCAGCTTCAAAATGTGGGTGCTATAAAGCGGATTGAGGAGCTTGAAAAGCTGCATGGAATTCTTGATTGGAGAGTCGCGTTTCAGATTGCTCTAGAGATTGCTCAAGAAAAATTCTGCAAATTTAATGATAAAAGAGAAGCAATGGAAGTAGGCATCAGAACCGCATTTGCCTACGTTACTCTTGGAGCAGTTTCTGCTCCTCTAGAAGGATTTACTAAACTCGAAATTAAGAAAAGAAACGATGGCAAAGGAGAATACTTTTGCCTTAACTTTTCAGGCCCAATAAGAGCGGCAGGAGGGACTGCTGCAGCAGTTTGCGTCTTAATAGCAGATTATATTAGGAAGAAGATGGGCTATGCGGAATATGACCCTGATGAGAGGGAGATAAAGAGATGTCACGCAGAACTATCAGATTATCATGATTTTGTCACTAACCTTCAATATTTTCCTTCAAAAGAGGAAATTGAATTTCTTTTAGCTCATGTCCCCGTTGAGATTTCAGGAGATCCTTCTGAAAAATTCGAAATTTCTAATGTTACTCTTAAAGACTTGCCGAGAGTTCCTACAAACAGGATAAGAAGCGGCTATTGCTTGGTGTATAGTGCAGGCCTTCCTCTAAAAGCGCCCAAGGTATGGGCAAAATTAAGTAAATGGAGTGCTGAAATGGAGCTAAGCCACTGGTCTTTTCTTGATGAATTCATAAAAATACAGAAAAAAGTTAAGGCTAGAGAGGCAGGTGATAAAAAAAAGGATGAAAAAGAAGATACAAAAAAAGAGAGCGGCCTAAAAGTAAAACCCGATTTTACATATATTACAGACCTGGTTGCAGGCAGACCTGTTTTTGGCCATCCTCTTGCTAATGGCGGCTTTAGGTTACGATACGGCAGAGCAAGAACTTCTGGTTATTCTGCCCAGGCTATTCATCCAGCTACCATGCAAACCCTTGATGATTTTATAGCTATAGCCACACAGCTGAAAGTAGAGCGGCCTGGGAAAGCGGCTGCGTTTACCTCCTGCGATTCAATCGATGGCCCGATTGTAAAGCTAAAAGACGGCTCTGTGGTTTGCATAGAAACAGAGAAACAAGCCAAGCAGCTTAAAGGAAGTGTTGAAGAAATAATTTATCTAGGGGATGTTCTTATTAATTATGGTGATTTTTTTGATAGGGCCCATCCACTTATCCCTGCAGGCTACGTTCCAGAAGAATGGATTCTTGAGCTTGAAAGAGCATGTATAGACCTTTTTGGAACACTTGATTTTGAAAAACTCAGCGAACTGGTTGATATTGACAAAGAAAAATTAGAATTATTGTTTGAAAA
>CAYGYA010000013.1:0-3628 GCA_964354085.1 uncultured Methanosarcinales archaeon | reverse complement strand
GCAGAAGTCCACCCGACCTATGACATCGGCATATGGATAAACACGCCTTTCTTTGCAAAAGCCCTTGAGGAATTATTCGATATAGCCTGGAAGGACATGAAAAAGAAGGTTAAGGCGTAAGTAAAACCTTAAAATTTTTTGTTTTATTTTTTTCAATTTAAAAAAATATTCAAAATTTCAGAAATTTTGTTTTTTCTATTCTTTTTAATTTTTTATTTTCTCTTTCTTTGTAAGGGCAAAACCTTTATATACCTCGATTAAATAATAGATAAGTTATGTGCAGGTGGAAATGTGGATGATATTAAGGAACTAATAAACAAGCTACATCCTCTCGAAAGAAAGGTCGTGCCTATTCTTAAGAATGCTAATGTCTTTTCTGAGATTGTGAAGAAGAGTGAAATGAAGGAAGTTGAGGTCATGCGCGCCCTCCAGTGGCTTCAAAGCAAGGATGTGCTCAAGATAAGCGAAGATGTAAAAGAAATAATCTTGCTGGGTGAAAACGGAAAAAAAGCCTTGAAAAAGGGACTGCCTGAAAAGGAATTTCTTAAGTGCATCAAAACCCATCCAAAGGCGCTGGATAAGATACGGATTGAGACCGAGCTCTCCCAAGAAGAGATAAGCGCCTGCATAGGGCTTCTGAAGGGCAAGGCTGCTATTAACATCGGTAATGTTGGCAGCGATAGAATCATCAGTGCAACAGACCGGTGCCACGTAATGCTAGAAAATGAAACTATTGAAGAAAAATTCTTGAAAAAGATTTTAGAAGAAGAGATTGATATTGCAAGCCTTAAGGACGAGGAGAAATTTGCTTTTGATAATTTGAAAAAAAGGAAGGATATGATAAAAACCTCATTGAAAAAAGAATGGTTTGTTATTCTGACTGATATTGGAAAGAAGCTTGTGCTTGCGAATCTCAGTACCGACAAGGTCATTGAAAAGCTCACTCCTGCAATGCTCAAGACAGGTTCATGGAAGAATAAGGAGTTCAGAGGCTATGATCTCAGGGGAAAAGTGCCTAGGATGAGCTTTGGAAAAAAGCACTTTGTTAACGAAGCAATAAGCTATGTAAAAAAGATTTGGCTGGAGATGGGATTCAAGGAGATGAAAGGCAGCATGGTACAGACAGCTTTCTGGGACCTGGATGCCCTGTTTGTTCCCCAAGACCATCCTGCAAGAGAGATGCAGGATACTTTCTTCTTGTCAAAGCCTGCAAAAGGAAGAATAATTGATGCTGAGCTTTTCAAGAGAGTCAAAGCCACGCACGAGAATGGCTGGACAACTGGAAGCAAGGGCTGGCAGTACAAGTTCTCAGAAGAAAAATCTCAGGAAAATCTTCTCAGAACACACACAACGGTGCTGAGTGCGAGGACTATTGCTGCTCTTAAAAAATCTGATTTGCCTGCAAAATTCTTCAGTGTAGGCAAGGTTTTTAGGAACGAAGCTCTTGACTGGAAACACCTATTCGAGTTTTACCAAGTAGAAGGAATAGTTATTGACCCTAATGCTAACATGACACACTTAAAAGGATACTTGAGAGAATTCTACAAAAAGATGGGTTTTGAAAAAGTAAGAATCAGACCATCACACTTTCCATACACAGAGCCGAGTGCAGAAGTGGAAGGATTCCATCCTATAAAAAAAGAATGGGTTGAGCTTGGAGGCAGCGGAATATTCAGGCCAGAAGTAGTCAAGCCGCTCTTAGGATTTGAAGTTCCTGTGCTTGCCTGGGGCCTGGGGCTTGAAAGAGTAATCACTGAGTATTATCATATTACTGATTTACGAGATTGCTATAAGAATGACCTGGAACAGCTGAGAACAATAAAAAAATGGATGAAATAATGGGTTGATGAGGTAATCGCAAATTAAGATGTCAACAATAATTGTTAGCAAAAAAGGCTTGCTAAAGCAAATAGGAAAGCAGATGTCTGAGCAAGACCTAAATGAGAAAATAGTCTCACTAGGGATAGCAGTTGAAAGCATCAAGGGCGATGAGATTATTGTCGAGATTAACCCCAACAGGCCAGACTTGTTATCTGAACAAGGACTTGGGCGCGCATTATCAAGCCTGCTGGGCATAAAAAAAGGCCTTAGAAAATATTCTGTTAAAAGCCCAAGTTCAGGAGCAAAGGTGATAATTGACAAGAGTGTTGAAAAGGTTAGGCCTTACACTGCCTGTGCTATTGTAAAAAACCTCAAGTTCGATGATGAAAAGATAAAAGAAATCATTCAAGTGCAAGAAAAACTGCACATTAGTTTTGGCAGGAACAGGAAAAGAGTTGCCATCGGGGTTTATCCTTTAGAACATATTAAGTTGCCTATTTACTATAAAGCCATGAGCCCAGAAGAAATAAAATTCCAGCCTCTTGAATCCAGTAAGATAATGACTGGCAAACAAATCCTAAGCCAGCACCCCGCAGGCAAGGATTATGGTTATCTTCTTGATGGCTTGAATAAATACCCTGTTTTTATGGATGCAAATAATGAAATACTAAGCATGCCCCCCATAATTAATTCTCACAAAACAGGCAAAGTAACAGAAAAAACCACAGAAGTATTTATTGAATGCAGCGGATTTGACTTCAGGATAATGGAACAATGCCTTAACATGCTCGTATGCGTGCTCGCAGATATGGGGGGGACTATTTATTCCATGGAACTTGATTACCCTGATAAAAAAAGAGTTACACCTGATCTTGAGCCCGAGAAGATAAAAGTCGACTTGAAATATATTAACAGATTACTTGGTCTTGAGCTGAAAGAAAGCGAACTTAAGCTCTGCCTAGAAAAAATGGGTTATGAATATGATGCTACAAAAAAGATAGCTCTCGTACCGGCTTATAGGACCGATATCATTCACATGGCAGACTTGGCAGAAGATGTTGGAATTGCCTATGGCTACGATAATATCCCTGAAATAATCCCGAATGTGGCAACCATTGGCAAAGAAGATGAAACGAGTATCTTGTGTGAAAAGATACGCGAGGTGATTGTTGGGCATGGCTTGATTGAAGTCAAGAACTATTGCCTCGCGAGCAAGGATGATCAGAATAAGAACTGCAACCTAAACAATGAGCTTGTGGAGCTAAAGAACTCCCAGGCAGAAGGGAGGAATGTTATGAGAAATTGGTTAACCCCCTCACTTCTTAGAACCCTTAGTGAGAATAAGCATAGAGAATACCCGCAAAACATTTTCGAGATAGGAGAAATATTTAAGCTTAATCCTAAGAGCGAAACTGGCTCTGAAGAAGAAATAAGCCTTGCTATCACGCTTAGCCAAGAAGAAGTTGATTACACTAAAGCAAAACAGTTACTTGATAATTTCTTCAAAACATTAAATCTGGAAGTTAATGTCATAGAAACATCTCATGCTAGTTTTATCAAAGGCAGAGTTGGTAAAATAGTTGTTGAGCATAGGGAACTTGGAGTAATAGGGGAAATGGCTCCTGATGTTCTGAGCAATTTCGGCATTATAATGCCTGTTAGCTGTTTTGAAATAAATATAAATGAATTATTAGACCTGATAAAAAAAGAAAGGTGATATATCATGACTAGAAGATTACAAATAGCAGTTCTTGGGAGCAGCAAAGAGATTTGCACAAAAAAAGCCTATCAGCTTGCAGAAGAAGTG
>CAYGYA010000012.1:0-8872 GCA_964354085.1 uncultured Methanosarcinales archaeon | reverse complement strand
GAGCTCTGTTTATTCTGAGATTAATGATTATTTCCAGGTATTTGTTGAGCCTATTAAGGATTCTAATGTGATTGAGATAACAGTAGAATCTCCTAATGCATTCACTGCCATGAGCGTTGCTAACAAGATTGCAGAGAGCTATGTAAGTTATACTCTTCAGACTAAAAAACAGGATGCTGTTGCAGTAAAAAGCTTTATTGATGAGCAGATAACTTCATACAAGGCAGAGATGGATGATATTAACATTCAAATCCTTGGGTTCAAGAGCAAAAGTAAGGTGAGAAACCTCACTATGGATGAAACCTTTAGCTATGAGAGCCTGCAGCAAACCCTTGCTGCCAAGGAAAAGCTTTACAATGAATTATTGCTAAGGTCAGAGGAAATTGGAATTTCTGCGCAGGAAAGGAGCGGAAATATTAAGATTATAGAAACTGCTTCTGTGCCTGCCTATCCTGTAAAGCCAAGAGTCCTGCTTAATATTTTACTAGGCATTATTGTCGGGATTATAGGTAGCATGGGAGTTGTTTTCCTTAAGCATAATGTCAGGAAGACTTTCATGGGCGCAAAAGATGTTGAGGATGAAATGGGGCCTTTGGTCATGGGCATTCTTCCCAAGCTCAAGCAAAGCAATTATGACGAGCCTGAGCCTAAGAAAGGCTTTAATCTTATCTTTGACTATAAGCCAACTTCTGCTTTTGGAGAGGGCATTCACGCCCTTGGAAATAACATAAGCCTTTACCTCAAGGACAAGAATATCAAGTTCATCACAATAACCTCACCTGAAGATGGCGATGGCAAGAGCACAATAGCTGCTAACCTTGCTATTGAGCTGGCCCGTGACGGGAAAAAAGTGCTATTGGTAGACTCTAACCTTAGGAATCCAAGGCTGAACAAGTGGTTCCTTGTAAAGAAGAGCGAGCTAGGGCTTAGCGATGTGATTAACGGAGATGCTCAGATTAATGATGCTATCCAGAAGACTCCTTACAAGCATCTCTACTTTTTGCCAGCTGGCGAAGCAGGCTTTTCAAGGGAATTATTCACTCCAAGCAAGATCCAGGCTTTGTTTGCAAAGCTTAAGAACAGCAATGCAGATGTTATAATCTTTGATGCTCCTTCACTCAAGTATGCAGAGAGCACTGTAATCGCAACCAACAGCCAGGGAGTTCTTATGGTGATTGCTCCTCACAAGACCAACAAGGAAGCTGCTATCAAGAACAAGGAAACGCTTGACAAGGTCAAGGCTAATGTGATTGGCGTTGTGGTTAATCATTTCAGATAAACAGTTCTAGCTACAATGATGATTTGCAAGAAGGAAAGTTTATGCAAAATTTATAATTAACTACTAAATCGTAGGTACAAAACGAAATATTTAAATATGATGAGGGGTTACTTTTGAAAATGAGCACGCAAGAAATTCCAAACGAGTCAATTCCAGACAGGAGTGAAAGGCTGTTTGCTAAGCCAAGAGCAACAAGCAAAGACCAAGCAAAGGAAATGATTCTAGACAATTATTATTATGACAGCGATAAGAATAAAGGAAAAATTTTCTTGGTAAAACAAAACAAGTTTGTGCCATTAAAAGACCTTGATGCGAAATTAGCAGAATACAGGCGAAAACTAATAGAGCACAGGCAAGATATCTTATTCCAACCAGTCCTGTTCCCTTCACTATCAAATCCGCCAATAATTAACGAGCCTTTTGCATTTCAATATGATTTTCAGATTATGACTCTGCTAACAGAGCACAAGCAAACGCTTGAAAACTTAAGAAGAGATTATACAGATACTTTCAATCGCATCATAAATAGGTTGGGAGAGGCTTCTCTCAAATTAATATTATTCAACCCAAAAGAAGCATGGAAACCTGGCTCTGAAAAGATTCTTGAGGAACATGCAAATATATTTGAGAGCTACAAAGGAATGCCAAACACAACCATGCCCCCAAGGCAATCACCATTCTTCATATATATCAAGAGCTGGCTAGCAGAACCTATCCCCAGCGAGGAGCCAACAACCTTGCCAGAGCAGGATTATTTAAATAAGCTTATGCTAGAATCTCCTGAGTTCAAAAAAACAATTTCAGATGCAGCCAAAACGCACAGGGCAATGTGGAGAGGCATAATCCCTGTTGATGATACTAGAAAAACACTGATTCCTTACGAGTCTCCTAAGCCAATAGCATATTTGCCAGAGATTACAACAGCAAAGCCTGCGCCAAGCAGCGCTCCTGTTGCTGAAAGCAAGGAAAACTATTCTGCCCCGCAAGCACCAAATGGCAAGAGATACGCACCACCATTCACAAATTCCTCTGACTTATTGAAAGCATTAAGAGTAAATGGCTCAGAAGGAATTAGTGAGCTTGAAAAAGGAATATTGGAAGTTTCTCATGATAGTGGAGGGGATGAAATAGCTGTGCCTCCTCAAGTGGGCAAAAGGTTTGTTGATTATGATCCAAAAGATTGCATAAGAGACCCTATTGACGATATGATTATTCGCTGCAAGGAAGCACCTAACAAATATCAGGAATGCGCACGTGCCAATCGCCGCTTTAAAACCTGGCAATGCTGCAAGCCTGATAACTAAGCCATAAGCAAGTTCTTTTATGATTTACTTTCCACAAACTTTATAAACAAGCAGTTCATTCTATATCTACATTGTTGAGTTTAGGTCAACAGAAAGAGGTTTGTGAGGAATAATTATGACGAAGAAAAAACAAGAACAAGAGGCTCAAAACCAAGAGAATCCTAAGGTAGAGGAGCCTAAAACAGAGAATAATCCTGAAACAAAGGAAGAAAAAGAGCTAAGAGAGCTGACAGACACACTCCAGCACTTGCAGGCAGAGTTCGAGAACTACAAGAAAAGAGTAGCAAAAGAAAGCTGTGAATTCATCAAGTGCGCAAACGAAGACCTAATCCTCAGATTATTGCCTATCATTGATAATTTTGAATTAGCCTTGAAGAGCTGCAGGGAAGACAGCGAATTCTACAAAGGAATTAAAATAATCTACTCCCAGCTAATCGACACCCTGCACTCACAAGGGCTAAAGCATATTACTTGTCAAGGTAAGAAATTTGATCCTTACTATCACGAAGTATTACTGGCAGAAGAAAGCAATGAGCCAGACAACACAATAACAGAAGAGCTTCAGAAAGGCTATCTTCTGAATGATAAAGTGATAAGGCACAGCAAAGTGAAGATTGCAAAAAAAAGAAAAGAGGAGAGTAAAGAGGAAAAGAAGGAAGAAGATAAAGAGGATAAACCAAGCCCTTCCGGCGCTTGAGGAACAATAAAGGTTTTAGTTAAGGTTAACAAATTTAAAATTCAAAAGCAAAACAAAAGGTGATAAAAAATGTCGAAGGAAAAAATAGTTGGAATTGATCTTGGAACAACATTCAGCGAGATAGCAATTTTAGAAGGAGGGAAGCCTATAATAATTCCTAATGCAGAGGGAGAAAGATTGACTCCTAGTGTTGTGTCAGTGACAGAGGATGGCGAAGTCCTGGTCGGAAGGATTGCAAGGAACCAGGCTATTAGCAACCCTGAGCACACTGTTTACAGCATCAAGAGGCACATGGGAGAGGATTACAAGGTAAAAATCATGGGTAAGGAATACACTCCCCAGGAAATAAGCGCCATGATTCTTTCAAAACTAAAAAAAGATGCAGAAGCATTTCTAGGGCAGCCAATAAAGAAGGCAGTCATAACAGTTCCTGCTTATTTTGAAGATGCCCAGAGGCAAGCAACCAAGGACGCAGGAAAGATTGCAGGCTTAGAAGTTCTCAGGATTATTAATGAGCCAACAGCAGCATCATTAGCATATGGACTTGATAAGACTCACGACCATACTATCATGGTGTTTGACTTTGGAGGAGGAACCTTTGACGTCTCAATACTAGAGCTTGGAGATGGAGTTTTCGAGGTTAAAGCTACTAATGGAGACAATCACCTTGGAGGAGATGATATTGATAACATCCTGGTTGACTGGCTTAATGATGAGTTCAAGAAACAAAATGGCATTGACTTGAAAAAAGATAAGGTTTCACACCAGAGATTAAAAGAAGCTGCTGAAAAAGCAAAGATTGAGTTGTCAAGCAAGATAAAGACTAATATTAACCTGCCTTTTATAACAGCAGGCAAGGACGGGCCAAAACACCTTGACATTGAATTAACAAGGGCTAAGCTTGAGCAATTAATCCAGCTGATACTTGACAAATTAAAAATACCAACTACCAGGGCTATGGCTGATGCAAAGATTACATCAAAGAATATTAACAAGGTAATACTGGTCGGAGGAAGCACCAGAATCCCTATTGTGCAGCAATTAGTAAAAGACATTACTGGCAAAGAAGGGGAAAAAAGTGTTAACCCTGATGAAGCAGTTGCTCTTGGAGCAGCAATACAAGCAGGTATACTTGGTGGAGAAGTAAAAGACATTCTTTTATTGGATATTACTCCCTTAAGCCTTGGCATTGAAACTCTTGGAGGAGTATTTACCAAGGTGATTGACAGGAACACAACAATCCCTACAAAGAAAAGCCAGGTTTTCAGCACTGCAAGCGATGGCCAGACTGCAGTCACCATCAGAGTATTCCAGGGAGAGAGAAGCATGGCAGCTGACAACAAGCTGCTAGGCCAGTTTGATTTGATTGGCATTCCTCCAGCACCCAGAGGCATACCTCAGGTAGAGGTGAGCTTTGACATTGACGCTAACGGCATTGTTCACGTTGGTGCAAAAGACCTTGGAACTGGGAGAGAGCAGAGCATCAAGATAACAGCAACCACTAACCTTACTGACGCTGAGATTGAGAAGATGAGAAAAGATGCAGAGCAATACTCTGAAGAGGACTTGAAGAGAAAAGAAGAAGTAGAGACAATAAACTCAGCAGACACTCTTGTTTACACTTCAGAAAGATTGTTCAAGGACTTCGAAGGCAAAGTAAGCGATAAGCAGCTGGACGAGGTAAAGAAGGAAATTGATGAGCTGAAAAAACTTCTTGAACCTGAGAAAAAAGATGCTTCTGTTATTAAAAAGAAGATGGAACAGATTAACAAGAAAATCCAGGATTTAAGCACAGAAATGTACAGGAAGGTTTCCGAAGAGCAGGCAAAAAAGCAAGGAGGCGCAGGAGGGCAAGGTTATGGGCCATCTCCTGGGGCAGAAGCAGAAAGCCCTGGTGATGACAGCGGCAAGCCTGATGATGTTGTTGACGCAGAGTTCGAAGAAGTAAAGGATGACGACAAGAAGAAAAAGAAGTAAGCCCTTCCGGCGTCTGAGGAACAATAAATTATTTTTAAATTCTTATGATTTATTTTTATTAGGCTTATTTTAAATTAAACTAAATCTTGTGGTCCTCAATCGGCGGACAGCCTTACTTCATCTGGATATCAATACCGCAAGATTTAAAATAGTCAGCGTAGAACTAAACTGAACAAGGAGCAACAATCATGGCAGAGAAAGATTATTATAAAATCCTGGGCGTTGACAAAGGCGCATCCAAGGAAGAAATCAAGAAAGCTTACAAGAAGCTGGCTAAACAGCATCATCCTGACCTTAACAAGGAACCTGGAGCTGCTGACAAGTTCAAGGAGATTAACCAGGCCGCTTCTGTTCTTGGCGATGATGAGAAGAGAAAGCAATATGATGCCTATGGCCCTGAGGCTTTCAAATACGGCACAGGAACAGGCCCAAGCGCAGGAGGCTTTGGTGCGGGAGGCTTTGACTTCTCTGGATTTGACTTTTCTGATTTTGGCTTTGACAGGTTTGATTTTGACAGCATATTTGACAACTTTTTCTCAGGAGGAGGATTTGGAGGAAGAGGAGCAAGCTCTAGAAGAGCAAGGACTAGTGGTGGCAGAGACTTAGCCTATGAATTAACTCTTAGCTTTGAAGAAGCTGCTAATGGTGTCAAGAAAAAAATCAAGGTTACTAAGAATGATGTTTGTTCAGAGTGTGATGGAAAAGGCGGGCATGACGAGATTACCTGCCCTGATTGCAAAGGAACAGGAGCTATTCGCGAAACAAGAAGGACTGCTTTCGGAATATTCCAGACCACCTCAACCTGCAGGACCTGCAATGGCACAGGCGAAGTATTTAGGGATTTGTGTGTTGGCTGCGGAGGAGCAGGCAGGGTCAGGAAAGCCAAGACCATTGAAGTTGATGTTCCTGCTGGCATAATGGATGGCGCAAGACTAAGAGTTGCTGGTGAAGGAGAAGCAGGCTATAGAGGAGGCAGGAATGGTGACTTGTACTTGTTAATTCATGTTGAGCCTAGTGAAAAGTTTGAAAGGCAGGGAGATGACCTTATTATTGAGCAAAAGATAAGCTTTGTCAAGGCAGCTCTTGGAGGCAAAATTAATGTTCCTACTCTTGATGGCGAGGCAGACTTAAAGATTCCTGCAGGGACTCAGCCAGGAACTGTTCTCAGGATGAAAGGCAAGGGAGTGAAGCATTTGCACAGCTTTGGGAGAGGGGATCAGCTAGTGAAGATTAATATTGATGTTCCTACCAAGCTAACCAGGCATCAGGAAAAGATGCTTAGAGAGTTTGATGATGAGCTTTAAATAATTTTCTGAATGTGTAATTACTATACAATAGATAATTATAGAAAACTTTATATATCACCCGCCCATTCCTTTAAACAAGGGGGAGTAGAAAATAATTAGGTGGTAAAATGAGAAAGAACACTATCATGCTTCTTATTCTTGGATTAGTCTTAATGCCGCTATCCTTGGCAGAAGAATGGCCTATCTGCTTTGATTTCCAGGCACCAGATGCCCCAACAGGCTTGACCATAAACGGAAATGTTAATCTTGACTGGACAGCTTCTGTTGATGGCCCTGCTAATTGCAGCAGCGGAGTGGATTATTATATAATTTACAGAGATGATGTTCTGATCAAGACAACTTCTTCCACATCATACAAGGATAGCCGTTTATCCCCAGGAACCTATAATTATAAGGTCACAGCAGTTGATACTGTAGGAAATGGAGAAGGACCTGCTGCAACTGGATCAGTAACCATAGCCAGAAGCTCAGGTGGAGGAGGAGGAAGCAGTGGTAGCACCACTAGCGCTGCTGAAAATTGGAACTGTGGCAACTGGTCTGCCTGTGTTAACGGAACACAAACCCAGACGTGCACTCACAAAATCATGAGTGGAACAACAAAGACAAATACTCAGAACTGCACTGTGCAAATCATTCAACAGACAACTGTGCAGAATCAAACTCAAAACCAGACAGGGCCTGAAATAATAATGATTAATCAGACTGAAGACCAGGCAGAACCTGCTGAAAATCTGACAGGGCATAACATAATAATAATTAATATTCCTATGAGGATGGTAAAAGAAAAAGAGGAAATAACAGAAACAATAGCTACAGAGGAAGCAACAAAAACAATTTTGTCTGAAAAAGGCAATGCTATAGAACAGGATGATAGCGCAACAGGAGCAGCTGTTGGAGCTGGCATGTCAAAGATTCCCTGGGCTCTTATAATACTTTGTGCAGGATTAACCGGAGCAGCAATTATTCTTGGGATAATAATGAAAAGGCCTGCAAAAGAAGAAAGAAAGCCTGCAAAAGAGGAAAAAGAAGAGAAGTTGATGGAATTAGAAGTTCCTGGCGCTGCCAGTGAACTAGAAGTTCCTACTCCTTTTGGACTTGCAAAAGAGGAAAAAGAAGAAAGGTGGATAGAGCTTAATGAAATTCCTGCTCCTTACAGGCATGCACAAGAGAAAAAGGAAGAAAAGTGGATAGAGATAAAGGTTCGCCGTAAACGTACACAGAGTGTTAAGAAAGCTCTGGCTGCAATGCCTGTGAAAAAGAAAATGCCAGAGAAGAAACTTGTGCCAAAGAAAACGCCTGTGAAAAGAAAGAGATAATGCTCTTGAAAAATATTTTTGACATTTTTACTGTCTTTTCTTGTTTTTTAATTTTCTCTTCTGATTTTCATTTTTTTGTATTTTACCTATATTGTACAGTATATATTTTAAAATTTAGGAATGTATATAAAGGAATAATGATTCTTTAATCAAGATTTGTTATTTATTAGAGAATAATAACAATAGTTTACTATCCTTAAATAAGTAAATTAATGTTTTTTGTTTGATGTT
The DNA here is from genome assembly GCA_964354085.1 of uncultured Methanosarcinales archaeon. Taxonomy (GTDB): domain Archaea; phylum Nanobdellota; class Nanobdellia; order Woesearchaeales; family SM23-78; genus SM23-78. The sequence goes on along the minus strand of CAYGYA010000012.1, from coordinate 761 downwards.
AGGGGGGTTAGGGTGTTAAATAAGGGAGAAGTGAGAAATAGAAATATCTTACTTTTCATTGTCATATTCTCGCTTTTTATAATTTCTTCAACTGCTGTTCTTGCGGCACAGACTTCTGTGACCAAATACTTTGATGCTAGGAAAGGAGCCATGGCTATTAATTATGATACAGAGCTCTATGAAGGCGGGATGATACACAGCGGTGGAGGATGGAATCCCTCAAATGCTGCTGCAAGGTCACAGAATACAGTAGTTGGCTGGCCTAATATTATTACTGATGGTGAAACCTATGGCATTCCTGTGAGCTTCAATATCTGCGGCTTTGAGGCTGTCTTCGGAAGCACAGGAAGAGAGGAGATTTCTGAGATTGACATTTTTCAGCCATGGCACGGAGATCCTCACTGGTCAGTTTATACCTGGTATTCTGACATGCCTATGAACGGAGGAAATTATAACGAGTACGGAAATATCAGTGGCTATAACTGGAGCCTTAATCTTATTTACGGCGGGAATATTACTGAGAGAACAATGAATTCTTATGTTCCTTTTGAAATCAGTTATCATAACTTTGGTCATGAAAGCCTGAGCCAGATAACAGAAGACAATATGAATGATACCTTTAGGTATGGAGTGCAGTTTCATAAGAGAATAGGCTCAAAATTAACAGCAGAAGCTCCTCCGTGGAATAATAATCCAAGCACAAGCAGGTATCCTATTTATGTTCAGAATGGAATATTTGTTTTTAACAGGATGGAAGGCGC
>CAYGYA010000011.1:0-5336 GCA_964354085.1 uncultured Methanosarcinales archaeon | reverse complement strand
GTTTTGCCCCATAATGATGTTCTTCATCTGCCCCAGGGGGGTTGTGAAATAGTTATTGAGCATTAGTGTGCTTAAGTCATTAAACTGCATGAGTATTATAAAAAAGAAAATAATGTAAACCCACATCATTCTTTTTGCCCTGACCGCCTTTTTAAGGTTAGCATTGTCTTTCACATATAAGTATAATAGAAATAGAGTGATTGGCAATCCAGTTACTCTTGTTTGTATGTTCACACCCGAGGTTACCTGAACAACAGTTATTACTGAATTAAATATTATGAGTGCTGCCAAGATTTTTCTTTTTTCAAAATATTTCTCCTTGAAAAAGAGATAGATTAGGACCAGGACCAAATAAAATGTAAATGAATAAACTATGGTATTGAATGTAGCTGGCGCAAGATACGAGCGAAGCCTTGCAATTGTTGAGCCCTGGGCTAACATAAATTCTTTTCCAAACATGCCGTTGCTTATGCTGTTCAAAAAAAGATAGGCAGCAATGCTAAAAACAGCAAATGACACCACATAGGCAGCCATCTTCTTGTATTTACCCTTGTTCTTATATTCAATGAAAAATAATAATGCACCTATAAATACAAACTGCAACAGCCCCGTGTCCTGCTTTGAATAGAATGAAAGGCAACCCAAAACAGCTGAAAAAACATAGACGTATATTGGGATTTCTTGTTTGTTTGCCAAGTACTTGATTATTATGATTGCGTTCAACAGGAAAAAGAACATCGCCATGGTATTATACCAGGGGTATGCAATGATTCCATTGTAAGAATAATATAGGCATATTGACATAAAAATGCTAAACAGCCAGCTAAAATGTTTTCTTATCAAAAAGTAAAAAGTCAAGGCCAAGATGATTGAAAGGAAAGCAACATGCATGGCCAAAGCTAATAGATTAGGACCAAAAATCAGTTGCATAATGGCCTGAACATAAAATATCACAGGCCCTAATGGGAAGAAAAAATCAAGATAAGGAGTCTGGCCTGAAATTATTCTATAGCTTCCCTGGTATACCATCTGAAAATCTCTGAAATATTTTGTGCCATAAACACCTATGATACACAGAACGACTATGGCAATAACAATAATAGCGACGCCAAGAACATCCTTAACTAGCTCCTTTTTCTCTTTCTCCATCTCTTCATCCTTTCTTTGTCTGCCTTGTCAAAGGCCTATTCTTTAGCTGAGGTAAATAAAAAACTTTATAAAGGTATTTAATTTTTTTAACCCGAAGAGCGGGGATAAAAATAACATGAATGAAAAAAACAAGCTTGTTCTGCTTATACAACCAAAACACGGCATATGGGACGCCTTATTCTCAAGGGTTCCTGAGGCTCTTCTAGCCATATCTGCACTGCCATATAAAGAAGGCTATGACGTGAAAATACTTGATATGAGAGTTAACCCACACTGGAAAAATGATCTCTTGCATTATCTCAAGATGAACCCAATATGCGTTGGCATAACCTCATTAACAGGCCCATCATTAAAATATGCAATTGAAGCTGCAAAATTAGTCAAGAAAAGCAATCCTAAAGTCAAAGTAGTGTTTGGCGGAGTCCACGTAACCCTGCTGCCAGAACAAAGCATAAAATCAAAATACATTGACATAATAGTGAAAGGAGAAGGGGATTACAGCTTCTTCGAGCTGATAAAAGCGCTTGAAGAGAACAAACCTTTTGACCACATCAAGGGAGTCTATTATAAAACTAAGAAAGGAGTTGTGTTTACTGGCGAGCCAGAGCTAATTCAGGACATGGATACTCTAACTGATTATCCCTATGACATCATAGATCTTTCAAAATATTCTGCAGTTGATTTTGGCACTGGAAAATCCATATCCTTCCAGACATCCAGGGGATGCCCATTTGCCTGCAAGTTCTGCTCAAATGCAATATTGCAAAAATCGCGCTGGAGGCACATGTCAATTGGAAAAGTGATTAAAAAAGTTCGCATGCTGCAGGACAAATATGGCTATGATACCTTTCTCTTTATTGATGATTGCCTTTCTCCAAACATTGACCATTTCAGGGGATTATTAAGAGAGCTTTGCAAGCTTAAGAAAAAAATTACATGGACAACGATAGGGATTCGTGCTGACCTGGTAGTCAGGATGAATGATCGGGACTTAAAAATGCTCTGGAATAGCGGCTGCAAGGCATTAGATGTAGGCATAGAGTCTGGCAGTGAGATTGTCCTGAAAAACATCATGAAAGGCGAAACCAAGGAAACAATGGAAAAAGCAAACAAGTTCTTGGCAAAGAAGCCTATCTCAGTCAAATACACCTTTGTCATTGGATTTCCAAATGAGACAGAAGAGCAAATGTATGAGACAATTGACTTTTACCTGAAACTAGTTAAAGATAATAAGCACGCCTGTCCTATGATTTTCATATATACCCCTATTGCAGGCACAGCCTTGTATTATGAGTCCCTAAAAAATGGGTTTAAGCAGCCAAAAACAATGGAAGAGTGGGTAAACATGGACTTGAGAAAATGGCTTTATGAATACCCCAACTGGATACCTAAAAATAAGAGGAAAGAGCTTGAAACCATTAGTGTTTCCTCATTATTCTGCAGCAAGAATGTAAAATTCAAGATAACCAAGCCCTTAACAAGGATGATTTTTACCTTATATCACCCAATAGCCTACCTAAGGTTCAAGTACAAATTCTTTAAGCTGCCAGTTGAAGTGACCTTGAGCAAAGTGGTTAAACTATAAGGATATAAACAACAATCATATAATCGCGTTAAACATGTTTCTCTCGTTCATAAACTATTTAAATAATCAGCAAGTCAGATTATAAATGATTAATCGCCTGTTTTTTATTCACAAGAACAATCATGACAGCAAGCGTCTTGGCCGATTTAACAAAAATGATGTATGCATTTATCTAGATGAAGACTTCAAGGGCGAACTAAAGGAAAAAGAGCAAACCCTGGATTTCTATTCAAACAAAATCATCCAGAGCAAGAAACAGGAACGGTTCTGCTATAACACAGACTGGATCCAAAAATGGGCCTTTGAGAAGGCAGGCAGGAAAAAGAGTTTTGCAGAAGAGCTAATCTATGATGAGCTCACTTTCTGGTATCCTGTTGAATTCTTTATCCAGGGAGATGTTGGCCAGCTAGGCTATGAATACTCAATACCAGGCATTACCTTTTATATCGACGTGCTTAACAGCATAATCAGCGAGCTCAAGCCAGCAGAGATAATTATTGAGAACAATAAGAGCCAGTTCAGCAGGCTGGTGCTTAAAATTGGCAGCCAGCAGAAAATAAAAGTGACCAACCTAAAGCTTGGTGCTCAGCCTAGAAAAACATCTGAGAAGCTAACTAACACACCCTTCCTAATCAGGAACTATCTAAAAGCAAGAATTCTCTGGAGAATCATCCTTGGCAAGCTGGTTTGCAAGAGAAGAGAAAACGAGGACATACTCATTCTCACAAGCGATAGGCTGAGCAACAGGGAGAATGCAACAGACTTTTTCTGGGGACCGATTATCAGGGAGATGGAAAAAGAAAAGATAAGGTATAAGATGATGGAGTATGACAAGTTCGAGTCAGTAGCCAGCCTTCAAAAGATAAAAGCCAGGTATATCTCAAACCATTATGATGCCCAGTTCATTGGCACAGATTACACTTTCAAGACCTTGGTTAACACTAGGAAAATGATTTCTTTTCTCAAGAGAAAATTCCGAGAGCTGGACAAGGATGAAAAGTTCAGGAATAGCCTTGAGTACAAAGGCATAAGATTCTATAATCTTGTAAGGCCTAGATTCAAGAAAACCTTTCTTACCTACTGCTATTACACTGCAGATACCTATGCGATTGCCAAATCAGTGATTGAAAAGGAAAATCCAAAGCTTATTATGATTGACCATGAAAAGAATTTTCTTGGCAGAGCCCTGCTTTCAGAGGCAAAACCCAGAGGCATAGCCAGCTTGTCATTTGAAGGAGAGCTTGTGTATGAAAGCAACAACTACTTGACCCAAGTGCCAATAAAAGCAATAGTTGATCAGAAAAGCCCCTTGTGGAGGCCAATACCTGACAAGAAGCTCTTGTGGAGCAAGCACTCCCAGGATTGGTACATTAATAGGAGCTATTTCCCTGCAAAGAACCTGCAGATTATTGGGGCGCCAAAATATGATTTCCTTAAGATGCTAACTGACAAGGATGGCGCTAGGATTAGGCAAAAGTATGGTGTAAAAGAAAATGAAAAAACAGTCACTGTCATAACAGGGTGGTGTTCATGGGAAGCAGACTTCCTGAATATGATATTCAGGAGCCTTAGCAATTTCAAGAACATTAATGTGCTCGTTAAGATGCACCCTGATGACCCTGTTTCTAATAAGAAGAAAGTAGAGGCGCTTGCCAGGAAATTCGGGCTTAAAGCTACGATTATAAGAAACGAGAATACTTCTGAAATGATTAATGCAGCTTACCTCGTAATCAGCTATGCGTCAACTCTCGTGTATGAGTGCATCCTATTGAACAAGAGAGTAGTTCTCCTTGATTTCACCCCTAATCTTGAACAAAGGAATCCGTATATAAAAGAGAACCTGATAAAGCCTTGCGAGAGTTATGATGAATTGAACAATAATATCAGGAAGTGCCTCTTGGAAGGCAAAGGCATGGACCAGGAGCAAAGACAAAGATTCATAAGCAAATATCTCTTCCCTGACTATGGCACAGCAAGCAAGAGGGCAGTGGCAGAGGTAAAGCAGGCAATAGGAAAAGCATAGAAAACCAAACCAAGACAGAACCTAGAAAGGAATATCATAAAGCTTATAAAACAAAAAACAGTCAATAAACAAGAAGTTATGGCATCTTAATGAGGGAGAAAAAATCATAAAAAAGACCAAAAAAATAATCAAGAAGAAAGAGAAGGAAAGAAAGAAAGAGAAAGATAGCAATAATCGCAATATTGATCCTAATGCATCATTCAGGCTAATTGTGAAGAAACAGGATGATGAAAGCCCAGCATATAGGGAGTATAGGAGGAAATGGGAGGAAAACCCGAAAAACTTTATAGCCGGAGAGTTTCCAATCCACCTTGATATTGAGCCTGCTTCTGGCTGCAATCTTAAATGCCCTATGTGCTTCCAGTCATTCAACCCACCTCCAAAAGGCTTTATTGACTTCGGGCTTTACAAAAGAATAATTGACGAAGGAGCTGCAAACGGGCTTTGCTCTATAAAGCTTACTTACAGAGGAGAGCCATTGTTGCATCCCAGACTGCCAGAAATGATAAAATATGCAAAAGATAAAGGCATCCTGGATGTTATGTTTAACACCAACGGTATGCTTCTTACAGAAAAAAA
>CAYGYA010000010.1:0-20005 GCA_964354085.1 uncultured Methanosarcinales archaeon | reverse complement strand
TAACTCTAAGTAAAAGTAATAAGAAGTTCCTGTGGGGCTCGAACGATTCTCAGCAACAATGGCTTGAAAATCAAAAGTGGTTGTATTATCAAATCCTTTCTGATCATTGTTTATAAGAGAGGCGTAAATAAGATTAATACCATCATGCAAGGTTACTTCCTGAAAGATAGCTGAGGAACTAGGTGCTTGTTGAGTATCATTAACCCATAGTGCTATTGATGAGCAATTATTCTGAGGAATGTTGTTATAGCCAGCGCTAAACGCTGCGTGGCTTGTGCTGTTAAAGGTGTTATTAATATTATCCACAGCAGAATTATTCATTCCTAAAAAACCCTGTTCGCTCACCATTTCTGAGTTATTAGCGCAGGTTATTGCTCCTGTAGTGAAATTCACAGAATTGTTTCTGGAGGTATATATTTCACCAGTAATAGTAGCCCCCAGAGGCCATTCATATATACTATAGTTGTTTGAGTTCTTCAAGACATACATTCCTGAAACGTTCCCTACATATGCCTTCCAAGAAGTATCTTGCTGCTCAAGATTAAGGTTAAGAGTTATAATTCTGCCACCCAAGTCCTGCCTGTAGCCTGCTGTTTGATTAGGGCCAGGGTCCACAGTTGGCGTCCCTGATATTGTTGCTCCTTGAGGGAGTGCATTAGCCAGGTAAAATGATAGGCCACTGAATATGATGATTGTGGAAAAACAAAGCAGTAAAATGTTTTTTGTTTTTTTATTTTGATAATTCATCATCACATTCCTCCTGTGGTTAAAGTTTTTGTTATCGCTTTTGTTATTGGATTAATCTCTTCATTTTTCCTGCTATTTTCAGCCTAGCTCTAGGTAAAAGTACATTGCAGTTGCTCCTGCGCTGTCAGGCTCTCCAACCAATAACTCAAAGTCATGGGCTGCATTGTTAAATCCTGTAATAGAGTCGTTGATTAAAGTGGTATATACAGCATCTCCCTGAGTGTCTGTTAGCAATACCTGGTAAAATGAGCTGGCATCAAGCCCTGTATCAGTATAAGCATTGGTGCTGTCGCATCCGCTTACTGATGCACCGCCAACAGTAAAGTCTGGATGAGCTGTCGTAGTATAAGTCGCGTTGATTCTATCTGCGTCAGTAGGTGCAATCCCAATTATTCCTTCAATAGTTGAAAGTTCACCAGCAGAAGCGCAACCTATGCCACTCCATGAAACTGCATTGTCAGTAGAGGCAAACACTTCGCCGCTTATTGAGCCAAGGCCTGTCCAATTATAGAACACATTACCAGCAGCATTTGCCAAGGTGATGTCTCCTGTTATTTCTCCGTAGAAGCCTGCCCAGTGCTCGGTCACTGCAGTGCCACTAATATTCAGCTCAGTCACATTTCCTGCCTGTACTTCTGTGCTAGCAGAGGATGAATTTACAAAACTAGCCCTGCTTGATGCACCAGGAGTCACACTTGTTGCTCCCTGAACTCCGAATACTGATGTTATTCCTGTATATAGTAATCCTAAAACTATCATTAACAAAACAATTTTTTTAATATATTCTTCAAATTTCATTTTACCTCTTCACCTCTCGTGTTTTTGTTTTAATCAAATCCTTTTCTTCATCTTCACCTTTTTGGAAAGCAACAAGACTAGAAGGGTCATAAAGCACATAACAGGCGCTGGGAAGTCTCTTTAACTCTGATTTTGCTTTAACATTGAAAAGAATTGTTTTTGAAGCACCCTCCGGGCTTTTTATTGATATTTTTTTCAACCCTCGCTTTAGCTCGGGGCTGTCTGATATTATTATTAGGCTGATGTCATCTGAATTGTTTGTTTCAAAAAGAAGCGCGTCATTTTCAGTGAGAGCTTCTTCTATATGCCAGAAAGCTTTTTCAAGATAATAGTGAAGCTTAGGATTGTCCAGGAACCAGATCTTGAGTATGACTTTATTGTATTCGCTCAGCTTCAATAACTTTTTGTCTACAAAATCCTTGGTGCTCGCGATTAAGAAAGATTGATTTCCAACCAGAGAGTAAAGAATCCTTGGTTGGCCCTTGTCTCTGTTGGAAATCCTCTTGCTCTGAACAAGGCCGGCCATTTCTAGAAGTCGGAGCTGTTGGCTTATGTTTGCAACAGAGGTGCTGGACATTTTTGCCAGCTGAAATGGGGATTTGCTGCCTGAAGAGAGAATCTTCAGGATGTCCCATTTCGAGGCCGTAAAAAGGGTTTCTTGTTCCATTTTGTTTTTTTGCTTGCAACGGTTTTGATCATGAACAATTCCTGTTTTTCAAGGCGACAGGAATTGTTTATAGGCTTCCAGTATTGGTATGATAATTTTCTTGATTCTAGTATTGTTTTTTAGCTATTGAAAGCCTAATATCACCACAGATATTTAAATGTTTCGGTTATTAGTTAACTACTGTACTTAATAAATCTATAAAATAAGAGAATAAAGAAATTACACTAATTAATTATAGACTGAATTACAATTCTAGAAGGGCTAAAAATTAAGAATTAGAAAAATCAAGTATTTGTTACTTAAGATTAACCTAGTTCTGCGTAGAAATAATAAGGTGTTAAAGTTCCTGTTGGATTTTCAGGAACTATAATCTGGAAGTCATATAGGCCTTGGTCATAACCTATCCTGTTATCATTAATGAGAGCTACAAAGACAGGACTCCTTCCGTCGGACATGAACATTTCCTGGAAAGTAGCGTTTTCAGTTGCTGGTTGGTTGGAATCATTAACATAGGTGGCTATTGCCGGGCAGGTACTATTCTGAATAGTTCCAGTCCCTCCTATTACAAATGACCTGTGTATTGATTGGTTAAATGTTTTATTGATGCTGTCGTCGCTACTTGAATTAATATTCATGTAAGTGTCTTCTGCAGTTATATTCCCTCTATTTGCACAGGCTAATGAGCTGAAGGTGATTGAATTGTTTCTTGAAACATACACCTCTCCTTGCACAATAGTTAAGGCCCAATCATATATCGTCTTATTATTTGAGTTATCTAAAGTTAATTTTCCCGTTACGTTTCCCAGGTAAGCTTTCCATTTGCTGGTCTGCGAGGTGACATTAAGCAGGAGTGTTGTGAATGATCCTCCTGCTGCTGTGTGTGAATCTGCTGGTCGGGTTGTCGCGTTCTCCGTATTATTAAATGTTATGGCTGCACCTTGAGGCGCAGCTAAAACAAATGTCTTATTGGTAAATATTATAATAGCTAATATTACCAGAAGTAACAAGATAATGTTCGCTTTCCTCATTCTATTAACTAGGTTATTCTTTTTCATTCTCGACTAATCCTAACTTTTTTTTTGCTCGCGAATATACTGTCCAGATTGTTCTCTGGTCCCTATTCAGTAGTCGTGCAATTTCAGCATAATTCATATCTAGGTTCTTTAGAAATCTCACAAGTGCTTCAAGGCTGCTGAGATTTTTGTCTTTAAAAATGCTCAAAGGTACTTGTATCGGGGTTTCATTGAACAGAAAAGGTTTCTTTCTTCCTAGTTGGTATGCTGCCCAGACTGCTTTTATATCCTTATTTAATAGGTGAGAGATTTTCCTGTTTGACAGGTTAAGCTGCTCTTTAAGGTATTTTATTATGGCCTGGAATGGGGTCAGCTTGCCTTGAAAAATAGTGATGGGAAGGTATATCTCGCCCGTGTATTTCATGTTCAGGTAGAACACAGAGGGGGTTTCTGTTGTCTCGTATTCTTCAGAAAAAGAATTTGTGAGCTCTTGATTAGACAGGACATACTCTAAATGGTCTTTACTTACAAAAAACTCCTTTCTTTCCATCGAATAATCTATTATTGTAAGTATTTATTTATAAATTTTGTCTTTATTAAGCAGTTTATTTACAGATATGTAAGTATTTAATACTATTTTGTAAGTATAGCCTAATCGAGAGCTTCGTAATTTCTGTGTTTGAACAACGCCATTTATTGTGCTTGTTTACACAAAAATAAGCACTAGACAGTAGTTAGATGCCGCTCGTTAAATGAAAAGGTTTAAATATGACAAATCAAAAAACAAGAGTTTAAGGAAAAGGGTCAGTAATGAAAGAAAAAAACAATATATTCACTAAAAAGCTATTCTTAACTCTGATAAGCTTAGCTCTTATTCTTCTGATGCCTGTTCTTGGATTAGCTCAAAATGTAATCATATCTAACTCAGCAGACTGGGGGGATGTTTATTCAACTCTACTGTATGCAAATCTTCTTGGCATTTCTGGTTATTTTTTGACAAGCACTCCTCACGGGCCGGTATTGCTCTATGAGATACCTCAGGATAAAGAAATCCAGGTGATAACTTCTGCTGACACCCCATTTGTGGTGGGCTATGAGTCACTTATCAGAAGCAAAGGCTACCCCAACCCCCAGGAGCTTGTATTTGACAATGCTAACCTAGAGTTGGCTAAAAGATTGCCTGATATTAATAAATTCATAGTTATTGACCGCTCCTATGGTTATAATGCATTGGCAGTTGCTCCTTATGCTATAAAAGCCAAATACTATGTCTTGTTCGCAGACCGAAGGAATATAGGTGATGTAACTGATTTTTTGTCTGGAAAAAATATACAGGGCATCATAGTTTATGGCCAGGTTAACAGGGAAGTAAGAACTGCTCTAGCCCAGTACAGTCCTGAGACGATTAACAGTGCAAATGGCAGCAGATTTGAGAATAACATAATGATTGTTGACAAGTTTGCTGAAATTGGAAGCATAAAACAGGTAATTCTCACAAACGGTGAATTCATAGAAGCGAGCATGATGAGTGGTAAGGAGCCTGTGCTTTTTATTGGCCGAAATAATGTTCCTGATGAGATTCAGAGCTATATCAAGGATAAGAAGATCGAGATTGGTGTCCTGATTGGTAATGAACTGATTGGCTCTGCCACAACCATTAGAAGGCAGCTAGGGATTAGTGTATTTGTCAAGTTTGCAAGAGGCTCAAGGATTCCTGGAGGCACGATTAATCCTGTTGAGGATTTGGACAGGTTCCCAATGCCAAGCTATCAGCTAAGCATGAGTATTGTATCGATAACTTATAACAAAGCCACAGGCGAGTTCGAGGTTACATACAGAAATAATGCTGATCTCGCCTCTTATTTCAAGTCAACTATCACGATAAAAAATGCAAACGGCGATATTCTCGCAGTGATTGGTGATAATGACACAGTATTTATTGACGGCGGAGAAACTAAAACAATAGTTTATACCCCTAGAGAGCCACTTACAGAAGACCAGATGGCAGGAAACATAACAGCTGATATATATACTATTTACGGAGAGTCAAAAACTTCCTTGGAAAATGCTCTGCGAGGCACTTTCCCAATAGAAACCATAAATATCATGGATTCTGCAGATATCAATATTGTAGACCCTATTTATTATGACATGAGCAAAGGCATTTTCTATGTAACAATTGAAAATATTGGTCCTGTTGATGCTTATGTTAGCGTAGAGCTAGTTGACATGTGGGTTAATGGCGAGTATGTTACTGTAGCTTCTGATGCTGTTGAATTGATTGGTGCTGGAAAGAAAAAGACTATTGAAATAAAGATACAACTCACAGAAGAGGATTTCGCCCGTGGCTATAATACGGAAATCAAAGTGCGAGCCCGTTATGGTGAAAGAAAGCATGCTCTTATTAAGGTTAAAGAAAAGCAAGTTGGGTTTGAACTGAGAAAAGGATTTACCTGGTGGTACATACCCATAATAATAGTACTAATCCTTTCCATATTGTTCCTGTTATTCTGGAGAAGAAGAAAGCGTTGCCCCAGGTGCAGGACCATGAATAAGAGGAACGCGTCGCACTGCAGGAAATGCGGCTATGCATTTAACGAGAGACACACCTTTCAAAAGTAGATTATATAAAATCTGAACCAAAACTTTTATTAATAGTGGCAAATTCAGTTCTTGTATCGCACCGGTGGTCTAATGGCTCAACCTTTTGCGAAACAACAAAAACAAGCTTGTTTTTGAGCATCAAAAGCAAAGCTTTTGTTGAGGTTGGCAAAAAGGTTCCATAAATGACTGCGGCCTTCCAAGCCGTATATCTGGGTTCGACTCCCAGCCGGTGCATCGTAGATGCAACGGATGGCCCAGAAAACCCTTTGGTTTTCTGATTGCCAGCCGGTGCATCATATTCTTTTTAAGGCTTGAAACCAAAAACTAATTAAACATATATTCCCACCTATATTATATTATGGCTAAAGATACTAGTAAAGGTTCAATCCTGGTGATTTGCGCTCACTCTGATGACCAGATTATCGGAGCAGGAGGAGCCATTGCAAAATATGCAAAGGAAGGATTTGAGGTACATACAGTAATACTGTCTTTTGGCGAGGGAGTAAAGCCTCATCTGCGCAGAGAAGTTATCAGCAGGACAAGGGTAAAGGAAGCTCAGAAAGCTGACAAAATTATTGGTGGTAGCGGAGTGGTCTTTCTAGGGTTGAAAGAGTTTCATTTTGAAGATGATTTTGAGAAAAGAGGCATGGCACAGAATTTTATTAAAATAGTTGAGAAACTTAAGCCAGTCAAGATATTCACCCATTCTTCTGATGATGCCCACCCAGACCACAGAGCTGCGCTCAGGCTTGTTTTGAATGCGTATAAGAGAGTGAAGCTTAAATCTGATTTGTACACTTTTGAAGTTTGGAATCTGCTTAATCTTAAGAAAAGGAGCAAACCCAAACTAGTAATTGACACCTCTGATACTTTCAAGATCAAAATCAAGGCTTTGAAAGCTTTCAAGAGCCAGATAGACTTGTCAAACTTCTATAATTACTTTGTGTTGAATAATTTCCTGTTTTTCCTAATATATATTAGAGACACTCTCAATGGTATTAAATACAACATGAAATATGCAGAGGTATTTTATAAGATAAGATAATAAAAAAGGTAAGGAAGCATGGATAAAGCTGTAAAAGGTGTTGTTGGCAAAGGAAAAGAGCAGCAAGAAATAGGAGCGAAAAAAAGGCTGTTGATTGCCACTGATAATTTCTTCCCAAGATGGGATGGGATTGCCAGATTCTTATCTGAGATAATCCCGAGGCTAAAAGACAAATATGATATTACAGTGATTGCTCCAGACTTTGGCCATTATGATACTGGATGGGAGGATTCAGTGCGAATAGTTAAGATTCCTATACAAACTTTTAGAGTTGGCGATTTTAATCCTGCAAAAATAAGATATGACATTATTAAGAAAGAAGTAAAGAAAAATGACATTGTTTTTTCACAAACAATCGGTCCTATTGGCTTTCTCACAATAACTGCTGCCAAGAAAAACAAGAAAAAAGTTGTCTCCTTCATACATTCAATAGAATGGGAGCTTGTCACAAGGGCAATGGGCTTGACCTTATTAAAGAAATATCTTTCCAAGGTGACTAAGAGCGTTGTGAGAAGGATTTACAAGAAGTCTAACCTGCTAATAGTGCCTGCTGAGAGCATTGGAGAAATGCTGTCCTGGCAAAAGATTAACACAAAGAAGAAAGTAATCCATCTTGGTGTTGACACAAGAAAATTTATTCCTCCAACTAGCAAGTCAGATGCTAAGAAGAAGATTGGATTGGACCCTGAAGTGTTTGTAATAGGGCAGCACGGAAGGATTGGAAGAGAAAAAGACCTGCCAACCCTGCTCAGAGCTTTTATTATTGTTAAAAAGACCTATCCCAAAACCCTGCTGCTCATAATAGGTGAAGGAGTTGAGAGCATAAAGAAAAAACTCATCCAAGTAGATGGTGTAATACTACCTGGAGCCACTAATAATGTTGTTCCCTATCTTCAGGCGATGGATATTTACTGCCTGCCCAGCCTTACAGAAACAACCAGCCTAGCCACTCTTGAAGCCATGGCCTGCGGAGTGCCAGTAATAGCTACAAAAGTAGGATTTGTAAGGGATTATATCAAGCCACAGGTTAACGGATTATTCTTCAAGGAAAGGAACTCCTATGATTTGGCAAGGCAGATAATGTTCCTGATAAGAGAAGAAACTCTTAGAAAAAAGATAAGCCTTGAAGCCAGGAAGACTGTTGAGAAAAAATTCAACTGGGACAAGACAGCCAAGGAAATAGAAGAGACAATAGATGCGATGATTCAGTAAATCAAAACAACCCAAATTCTTTTCCATTAAGTGCATAAACGCTGCTTCCTGTTTCGATTATATCATTTAAAGACTTAACAACTTTCAATGGCTCTCCAACAATAAAAGGAGCTTTCCATCTCGCATCTGACTCATAACAGCTATTTGGGATAACATACTCATAGTTATGGGCAAATCTCATTTCATCAATGGAATCGTTGGCTCTAAGCTCTAATTCACTCACCAGAGAATTTGTTAATCCTTTTCCATCCTTCATTGCTCTTGTTTTTAGAGATTCAAGCATCAGGCCAGGCAGATAGTCTTCTAAATTTTTTTCTTTTTCACGAAGTTCTTTTATTTCTTCTAGCCTCAACGGAGAAATGAATACTGGAGTAAAATCAGTATGAAGTCCGTATCTTTCTTGCAAGAAATCAAGTGCCTTATAATAAACTTCAAGCAAGACAACATTGTTTTTTGCTAATGCTGAATTCAGCTCATCCAAATCTATTCTCTGTTGTGCTCCTCTACAATCAAAAGAATAATATTCTCTCCCTACCCCAACGAAGCCCAAGTCCTCTTCATTCCCATTATGTCTTTCTGTCTTTGTCTTTCTTACATTCACCTGACGTAAATCCAAATCCCTAAAAAATAACCTCTTCACCCAATCAATAATAGGCCCTTTACCAACTCCTGATGGGCCAGAGACTATAACCAGGCGAGGCTTCTTTACTTCTTCGGTCAAGGTCCAATGGTTCCCGTAAGAAGGACATGCAGTTTCCTTGTACCAAGCTAGCTTTTTTTCTGCCTGCTCCTCAGTCCCAAAAAAGTAATATGCTTTGGTGAAATTCTGTTCTGCAATGTTAAGGTCATTGTCAAAACAACCACAGCCACAGCCAGGCTCACCATGAAAAAGTTCTATTTTGTATTTTGGCATGTTTCTAACTCCTCCTAGCGATGATATAAGAACCAGCATCAAATTTTCGTTCTCGAATAACTATAAAATCCGGGTCGCAAACTTCATCTTTGATAAGTTGTGGCTCTTCTCTTAAGCAATCATAACCTGAATAAAAAGGTTCATCGTGATAATCATATAGGCTTGAAATTATGACATGCTCTAGCCCAAGCATGTTAACATCTCTTCCTTTTACACACCAAGTTAATAGCCCTCTGTATATATTAGCAATATCAGGAATAAGTATAAAATTACTCCCATTACGTGGATGTTCCAGATATAATTCTTCTTTATACGCCACCTCTTGCCCTTCATATGATGTTTTTGAATGGGTTCTCATTTCCAAAATTTCCTGGTTTATGACTGTCTCAATTACTTTTTCAGTCTTCACAACCGGGCCGTTCATCATTTTTCTCAGAAAAGGGTATTTCTCTTCCCATTTTTTCATTTCATCGTCGCTAACCATGTTGTGCCTCCGGGATATAAAACGTTATTTCTGTGTCTTTGTCAGATTCTTCTTGCCATATATCAAAGCAATGTATATACATATCCTGGTGCTTCATTGTGCTGGAGAAGTAATTGAATCCTGAATCGTAGGAATATTGGCTTCCTTCCATAATATCTGGCCTGATTTGCTCTACATTGACCTCTCTGACAGGCTTATCATACTTTCGTAAGAAATCACGGCAGTAAGGATACTTCTCAAATAATTGCTGAAATTCTTTTTTTGTTAGCAACTCTTCAAGCTTGCCATTTTTCACTTCTTCAAGCTCTTTTATTATCCCTTGCTTAGGTATTTTGTATTTTGGCATTCTCAATCATTTACTCCTTTCTATAAACATCAAACTTCAATTGATTTACTTTTCTGTCTCTGCATACAATATAATCTGGGTTTTCTACGTGTTTAAGAGATAACTCTTTTTTTATTGAAAGCGGGTAG
Organism: uncultured Methanosarcinales archaeon; assembly: GCA_964354085.1. Lineage (GTDB taxonomy): Archaea > Nanobdellota > Nanobdellia > Woesearchaeales > SM23-78 > SM23-78. Next base: position 10,048 of record CAYGYA010000010.1, on the reverse strand, counting down.
GGATTTAATCTGACTTCTGCATCATAGTCATCCTCAATATATTCTTTATCTACTAATTGGTATTCTAATCCTAATTTTTTAATCGTCTCTCCTTGTACAGCATATGTTGGTACAGGCCCCTCTTTATCTGGCATCAATGGATTTTCTGAAAAAATTCTGTAAGCCGGAAGTCCATCATCCGAACGATATTTAGTATAATGAGACGGCCTTTCTAATAATTCAGAATTAATAATTCCTTCAAGAACAACTATATCTTCTTTTGAGTAGAAACCTTCTAAGGATAATATTCTTTTCATAAAAGGATATTTTTTAACTAAGCTCTCAGAATCCGCGTGGTATATTAAATCGTTAAGTATCATTTTAATCACAACCTAGTTATATGAAGTACATTATTAAATTTAATGTATACATAATGTGTTTTGAATACATTTTTAGAAAAATTTATAAATCAGAACAGGTTACAGTTGAGCATGAGAAGGAAATTAATCCAGCATGGCTTGTCCTCATTGACAGTTTCATTACCTAGAAAATGGGTTAAGGAAAATAATCTAAAGAAAGGTGATGAAATAGAATTAGATGAGTTCAAAGGAAAGCTTGCTATTACTACAAAAAAACATTACGAGCATAAAAAAATAGATTTGAACGTTTCTAATGCGCAACCGATGATACGGAAAATAATCGGATCTGCCTTCAAGTCAGGATATGATGAGGTCCATATTGCCTTTGATTCGTTTGAAGAGCTAAAATCAATTCAGAACTTGATGAGAGAGCAATTCTCTGGATTTGAGATAATAAACCAGACCAAAAACAGCATAACTATCAAGAATATATCGCAAACCTGCTTTGAAGAGTTTGATAATGTACTCCGAAGGTTTTTTTTTGTTTTAAGCAATATTGCCTCGGAAGTTGCTGAGGCTATTAATAAGGATGATTTTGACTGGCTGAAAAACATCACCTTGATGAAAATTGAGTCTGATAAATGTGCAGATTACTGCAGAAGAGCAATCAATCTGGGTCTTGAGACAGAATCCAGAAGAACAGCCCCGTTATACACCATTATTGAACAATCAGAAAAAGTTGTTGACAGGTATAGAGATTTATGCGAGTATGTTTCTGCAAACAAGATCAAAGTAGATAATAAAATAAAATCTTTCATAAAGGATCTTTCTGGGTTTCAGAAGTCATTTTATGATTTATTCTATACATTTGAATTGAGCAAAATTGTTGACTTTGGAAAAAACAAAGAAACCATGCAAAAAAGACTAGATCAGATATCAATTTCGTGTTCAAAAAAAGAAATAAAGATTATTAACCTGCTAGATCGGATTCTTAATTTAATTTTTGACTTGAACGGACCATTAATGGCTGTTTATATATAAAGATAAAAGAAAAATTACAATTATATCTTCAAGCTCGTCACTTTGCTTATGCTGTCTTCGTTCATGCTTACTCCGTAGAGATTGTCTGCTTCGCTTATTACTGAGTCGTTGTGGCTGATTATCAGGTATTGCGCGTTCTTGCAGTAGCTCCTGATTAGCTTTGCAAATTTCTCTGAGTTGTGCTTGTCAAGGGCTGCATCTACTTCGTCCAGTATGTAGAAGCTGGCTGGCGCATAATCCTGCACTGCAAAGATAAATGCTAGTGCTGTGAGGGTTTTTTCTCCTCCGCTCAGGCTTCTGATGTCCATGAACTTAGTGCCTACCAATCTGACCTTGATAGTCATCCCCCCAGGGCTTGTCTCTGTTGATTCCTCTAGTTCAAAGAAAGCATCTCCTTTAGCACTAAGGGTAGCAAATATTTTCTTGAAGTTCTCATTCAACACATCATAGGTTCTCATGAATAATTCTTTCTTTTTGCTGTCAATCTCATTAATCATTACTAGAACGTCTTCTCTTTCTATCCCTAGCTTGTCTTTCTTTCTTATCAGTTCTTTATACTCGGTTTCTGCTTTCTCATAAATCTCCAGGGCTTTCATGTTCACAGCGCCTATGTCAGACATCATCTTTTCGAACTGGCGTATTTCTTTTTCCATGTCCTCATCGCTCTTTTCCTTGAACAATGGAACCCCTTCATATTGCCTGAATTCTTGTTCTAGGCCTGCGAGCTCTGCTTTTATGGCTGCGTTTTCCAAGCCCGTAATATTATTCTTTTGCTCGTGCTCTCTTGTTCCGTTGTCCTTGATTATAATCTCTGCTTCAAGCTTGTTAATCTCTTCGCTCAGCTTGGTTCTCTTTGTGAACAGGGCTTTGAACTGGGCAAAGAATTGTGCCTGGTTCTTTTCTTTTTCCTTGAGTTCTAATTCCTGGGTTTGTATAAGTTCTTGTACTTCTTTTTTCTCCCTGCTGAAATCTGTTTTTTCTTTCTCATGCTGCTTTAGTATTTGCTGGATTTTTCCTCCTTCTGGCCCGAGGATGGTGCTATGCTGAATATCATTATTTTTTATTTCAAGGTGTAGCTTGCTGAGTTCTTCTTTTAGTTCTGTTTTTTTCTGCTCAAATGAGTTCAGTTCTGCGAGCAAGGCAGGGCTTTTTAGTCTTGCAAGCTCTTCTCTTAGTTTCTGCTTCTGCTCTTTTAGGTTGGTTAACTCCTTGTTCTTGTCTATGAGCTCTTTTCTTATCTTCTCTGATTCAGTATTAATATTTGCTAGCTCTCCTGCTATACCTTCTTTTTCTTTCTTGTTAGCGTCAAGGTCTGCTGAGTCAAGGTGGAGTGTTTTCTCAAGCTTGATGACTTCTCCTTCATGCTCTGCTTTTTCTTTTCTTAAATCCTCAATTCGGGTCTCATTGTTCTTTTTCTTAACATCAAGATTAGCAATAATGTTTGATAGGTCTTTTATCTCTGCTTCAAGTGATTTTAGTTTCTCATTAATCTCCTTGTCCTGGAAGCCTATGCCTTTCTTTCTCTGCCTAAAGCCTCCTTGCATTGCCCCACTAGTCTCTATCAGGTCCCCTGTCAGCGTGACCATTCTCTCTTCGCCAACACCGACTTTTCGTGCAGTCTCTACTGTTTCAACAACAAGAGTGCTTCCGAAAACATACTCAAAGACTTTTCTATATTTCTCTGGGAATGTGACTAAATCAATTGCTAGGCCAATCACGCCAGGCTTTTCCAGCTTTCTTAACCCATCTCTTACTTCTCTTGGCTTTAGTTTATTGAGCGGCAGGAAAGTTGCTATTCCTAGCTTATTTTCTTTCAGGTATTTGATGCATTTTGCAGCTATTTCATCAGTCTCTACAACGACGCTTGAAAGCCTTGGTCCTGCTGATACTTCGAGCGCAAGCGCATATTCTTCTTTTACCTGGCCTAGCTCAGAAACAGTTCCGATAATCCCTTTTATTGTGCCATTAGCTTTTAATTCAAGTATTCTTTTAAGGGCAAACCCACCTTCCATTGATTCCCTTATGCTTACTGAGCGCGCCCTCATACCTGATTCTTCTTCTTTCTTTGCAAGATGCTTATCTCTGGCGTCTCCTAGTTGTGTTGCAAGGCTTGCATCATAATCAAGTGCTTTGGTGAGTTCGTTCTCTTTTTTTTTCAGGCTTTCCCTATTTGATTTTAGCTTCTCAAGCGATACCTTGTTCTCTTTCTCAATACCTAATACTTTTTCTATCTTGTCGTCTATGGATTGTATCTTTAAATCAAGCCTGTCTTTTTCCCTAAGCAATTCCTGCTGCTTTTCTCTTAGCTTGTGTACTTCTTCCTGTATTGCATCTGCTTTCTTGTCAATCTCTGTTACATCAGTATCAATTTTTTGGGCATCTTCTAGCTTGTTCTTTTTCCTGAAATCAACTATGCTCTTCTCAACAAGGCCGAGGTCTTTTTCATTAGTCTTAATCCTTCCCTCAAGCTCTTTCTTATTATTTTCAAGAATTGTGATCTTGTCTAGTAATTCCTTATAGCTGTTATTGAGCTCTACTGTCCTGTCATTAATCTTTTTTATCTCTCCCTCGACTGTTTGTATCCTTTGCTTGTTAAGTGCGGTTTCAACTTTAATCTTTTCAATATCCTTATGAAGCGCTACCTGTTCTTTTTCTCCTTTCTCCTCAACTTCCTTGTTAATATCCTCAATTTCCTTTTTCTTCTTTGCAATTGAATCCCTTAGTTTTTCAATATCTTTTTTTAAGGCATCTATCCTCTTGTTATTATCGCCTATCTTGCATTCTAGCTCGTCTCTTTTTGTCTTCTTGATGTTGATTTTTCTGTCAAGCACAGTGGCTTTGTTTTGTTTTATCTTGTCATTCAAATCCCTGAATTTTAAAGCCTGGTTTCTCTCTTTTTTAAGATCTTTAAGATAATTTTCTCTCTCAGCCAGAATTATGGTTGCTTCATTAAGTTTTTCTTCAACTCTTGTCAGCTCCCTGATAGCCTTGTTTTTCTTATCCTCGTATATGCTTATGCCTGCAATCTCTTCTATCATGCTCCTTCTTTCCATCGGGCTCATTTCAATTAGCCTGACAATATCTCCCTGAAGGATTATGTTATAGCCATTAGGATTGATTCTGGCTTTGCTTAATAGGTCGATAATCTGCTGCCTTGTCCTGGTCTTCGTATTTATCTTGTAAGTTGACTGGCCATTATGCTTTACTATCCTTGTGATTTCTACTTCTTCACCAAACTCAGCGCCAAAAATTTTGGACTTATTATCAAAATAAATGCCAACTGAGCCTTCTTTTGAAGGGCTTTTTCTTTTCCCACCATTATATATTAGGTTGGCTGATTTCTCTGCTCTCATATCCTTAACACTGCTCTTTCCAAGAACAAAACACAAGGCGTCAAGGACATTGCTCTTGCCAGAACCATTAGGCCCAAGAATACAGTTGAAATGATCGCCAAAAACCATCTCAGTCTTGTTAGCAAAGGACTTAAAGCCTTTCATTACAAGCCTGTTAATCCTAGTCATGCTTATTCACTCACCGCTTATTTCGTGCTAATATAGTTATAACCCTGTATAAACCTTATAAGATAATGATATAAAAAGGTTGTGGTTTTTCTGGACATCTGGCTTTGATTAGGAAATATTTATATAAACGAAAACATTACCTATTTTTCCGGGGTGAAAAAAGATAGAACGCAGAACTGCTTGTAAAGATATTGCTTATCTTGTAGCGGGTTTGGTTTTAGGAGTAGATGCTTCTAGCAAAGCCGATATTCCGGCAATAAAACCAAATCAAGAAATTAAGGAGTTTTATGTAAAAGAGATTATAAGCTCAAATCTTGTTAATAATCCTCATTATGCGCTTGGAAAACAGGATGACAAATATGCTGAAATTATGCCTGGTGGAGAATTGGTATTGAAGATGGAGAAGCCTTTTTTACCTCAAGAGCAATATAATGATGGAAAAATAATTGCAAAGGGCGGAGAGTATTCTGTGGCTGCCCTTGTTCAAGATGCCTGGAGGGAAATATTCCCGGGGGTTGTTCCGGGAGGTTTTAAGGTCCCTAAATCAGGGCAGGTACAGGTCGATACACTCAAGATATTGAATATTGGAAATGAGAGGGTCTACATAGATTCTATTGTTGGTTAAGAACTGATGAACTAATTTTTGTCATCTGTTTATTTTCAGAATTCTCCTAGTTTCTTTTGCCCGCCTCTCTTTTTTGCATGCTGCCAGGTCTCCCAGCTCTGCCTGAAGAAAGGATATTTGTCAAAGTTCTTCATTGTAAAATCAATAGTTAACGGGTCGCTTGGGTAGCCGCTGCCAAAATTAACTCCATACTTTGTTTTCAGCTTTTTTATCTCATGGTCTCTTGCAACCTTTGCCAGTATGCTTGCTGCTCCGACTATGGTGTATTTAACATCTGCCTTGTGCTCTACTACCAATATTGGCTTGTAATTGAGCTTTTTCATGATGTATTCTCTGTAAGCTTTTATGTTAGTGCTTGGGCAGTCAAGGATTACCTTGTCAGGCCTTAGCTTGTTTATCATTATTACTGAATGGTCTGCTTCGAGCCAGTTAAGGTTTGTTTCCTCGCTAAGAACAGCAGCATCAATCTCTTCTGGCTGTATCTTGACCATCTCGAACTTGCACAAGTCCTTGATTTCATTGTACAGCGCTTCTCTTTGCTGTGGGGTTAGCAGTTTAGAATCTTTAACACCCATGGTTTTGAGCTTGAACTCATCTTCTTCTTCAACAGCAGCAAGAACCATAACCATTGGCCCAATAACAGGCCCTCTCCCAGCCTCTTCCACCCCTGCAATTATCATGGTGAGAAAAAGGAAAGTAGTGGTGTTTTTAAACTTTACCGCTGATTTGTTCTATTAGCCCTTTAAAAATTTCAGAATTAGGAAGGAACTCTGGCTCTCTCAAGCCTTCAAGCTGGCTTATCAGAGGGATTTGCTCTAAGTCCATTCTGCCATAGTAGAGCTTTTTTAATCCTTCTTCTTTGTTCTCTCCAAGGAATTTTTTAACCTTGTAATAACCATCCAGGTAAAGATAGTCTTTAGTATATGCCCCTGGTTTTGATGTATCTGTTAATCCTCTCTTTGCTCTCAAGGCTAGTTTCCATGCAAAATCATCATTGAAGTGTTCCTTTAAGTCATTGAAGACATCCCTGAAGCCTTTTTGCAGGCTAAGGTTGACTGCAATTGCTCTGCCTGCATATGTCCTGAGAGTATTAATTTTCAGGCAATTATGCATCTCCTCGATATTAACAGCGAGCCCTTCTTCTGTACCCAAGTAGTTAGGCAAACCTGTGAAAAATATCTTGTAAGGCTGCTTCTCGCCATTCAAAGCGCGAAACACATGGGTTCCTATCTCATGGACAACAATCCTTTTTAGGAAGTCATTTGAAAACTTAGCTTTTTTCTTCACATAAACAGCTTTTTTTGAGGTGATAACTGCTGCATTAGCAGCCATGTTCTTATAGCCTACTTTCCAGTCTTTTAATCCGAGGCTGCGCAATATCTTCTTCATCTCAACCAATACTTTCTTTGCAGGGATATTATTCTCTTCTTTCTCTGGCTCTAATTTGAGGATTTCATAGGCCTGGACTATTAATTCCTGCGATGGCTTGTCAAATATGCCTTTTGAGAAAAAAGTGAATTCTGGCTTTCCAAGATTCTGTACCATGGCATTGGTTCTCTTGAACTTCTCAAGCCTCTGCAAGAGCAACCTGCTAATAACATCCTGGCCAAGCTCAACTTCATCTATCTTCCTGAAAAGCTTTTCACAAGAAGCAGGCTTCCTGTACTTAAAAACAGGGTTATAACCAGGATTCTTGAAGAACTTCTTTTTCTCAGAAGCCTCATTAACAGGATTCATACCCAGGAAAGGAAGCTTCTTGTCAATACTATTAAGAAGCTTTTCAAACTGCTTTTTATTCTTTTCAAAGTCCTCTATATTATTATCAGGCTTATTACCAAGCTTATTACCAAACATGGCTATAAGTTAAGAAAAGGACTATTTAAAATTATTGCCTCAGAACCTCATTGCCTCAAGCCTGGCAATCCTCTTCTCCATGGCTGGATGAGTGCTGAGGAGCTGGATTAAGAAGCTCCCTCTGAAAGGATTGACAATGAATAATGGAGCTGTTGCAGGAGTTCCTTCTCCCTGCCTAAAAGGCCTTATTGCATTTCCTTTTTCTAGTTTTCTCAAGGCGCTGCTGAGAGGCTTTCCATCGTGCATAATCTTTGCACTACCCTCATCAGCCATGTACTCTCGCGTTCTTGAAAGAGCAAGCTGCAACATGACAGCGATTAATGGAGTGATAATTGTGAGCACTAACAAGCTAAGCCAATTATTACCTCTATCATCTTGGTTTCCGCCGCCAAAAATAGCAGCCCACCTTGCCATTGAAGCAACATAGGAAATAATCCCGGCAATAACTGCTGCAACAGTCTGGATTAAGGTGTCTCTGTTCTTGACATGGCTTAATTCGTGGGCAATAACTCCTTTTAGTTCTTTCTCATCAAGTAGGGTAAGGATCCCATTAGTAACTGCAACTGCTGAGTGCTTTGGGCTTCTGCCAGTTGCAAAAGCATTAGGAGTAGCGCTCTCAATCATATAAGTCCTGGGCATTGGCAAGCCTGCCTTATCAGCCACTTCCTTAACAATCCTGTTAATAGGATGGTTCTTAGGCAACTCTTTAGCCTTGTACATCCAGAGAACAATCTTGTCGCTCCACCAATACATTGAGAAATTCATTATTATGACAAAAACAAACGCCACAATAAGGCCAGAAGTCCCACCTACAAGCCTACCCACCCACAATAATAGAGCTGTAAGCAGTGCTAATAGGATTGTCGTCTTAAAAGCATTACTGAATTGGCTCATGCCTCTAGAAATAAACTACTTGCTTTTAAAGATTATGAAAAAAGCCTTTTGCATTCGCAAAAGCCTTTGGGGAAAGGCTTAAGGAGGATATGCTCACTTTGTTCGCAATCCTCCGAACAATAGATTATTGTTATATATTGAGAATTTCTCTGAGTTCATCAACATCCTTGCTAGTGCTTATCTTGTTTCTCATCTCTGCACCGCCTTTGAATCCCGTGGTGAAATGCTGGCAGTGAAGTTTTATCCTAAAAAAACTAACGCCATGCTTTTCTGCTAGTAACAAGTATTTCTTTATCAGCTTAAGCCTTGAGCTATCATCAGATTGATTGTAATGTTTTTTGCGAAAGTAATCATTTATTTGCTGAAAAATGATAGGAGACTTCATAGCAGCTCTCCCTACCATTACATAATCGCAGCCTGTTTCATCCATCATTTTCTTAGCATCTGCAGGAGCAAATATGTCTCCATTGCCAATCACAGGAATACTAACTGCCTCCTTAACCTTTTTAATTATTTGCCAGTCAGCCTTACCACTATAGGCTTGTTTCATAGTCCTGGGATGCACTGTTATTGCGCAGGCTCCTGCTTCTTCGCAAAGCTTAGCAATTTCAACAGCAACAATATTATTGCTGTCAATGCCACTCCTGATTTTCACAGTAAAAGGTGTGCTTAGTTCTTTAGCGCAGCTACTAACAATTTCTTTTATCCTGCTCTTCCTCAATAACAATGCACAGCCAGCACCCTGCTTGATTATCTTACTAGCAGGGCAGCCAAGATTAAAATCAATCACATCAGGCTTATAGTTCTCCTCTACAAACATTGCAGCCTTGACAACTTGCTCTGTTGTCTGGCCGAAAAGCTGAATGCCAAAAGGATGCTCATTATCTTTGTCAGAAAAATCAATCAGCCTGATAGCTGCCTGGTTATGCCTACTAAGAGCAGCAGCGCTAATCATCTCAGAAAAAGTCAAGCCACAGCCGTACTCCTTGCACAAAAGACGGAAAGCAATGTCATTCACACCTGCCATGGGAGCGAGAATTGTCTTTGATGAGAGTTTTGGGAAGTTCATGATGAACTAGAATGAGCTTGCTAATTATTAATCTTACGAAAAAAGAAAAAACAGAGGGATTGCTCCCTCCGCCTACTAGCGGGGGATGGATTTGAATTCGACAACAGCTCATTTCTGGCTGTTTCCATCGACCTCCGGGTTATGAGCCCGACGGGCACTCCTAGCTGCCCTACCCCGCTGTGAAGACTCTGTTATCCCACCGACTTTAAAAAGGTTACGTTAAAAACATGAATTTTATTTTGCATAAAAAAGAAAGCGCCACGACCCGGACAAGCAAAAACCCGGAAAAAGGTTTTTGAGCCCGTGCCTTTAGGCGTCTAGACGCCACGGCCCCGAGTATGACCTCGGAGTACCGTTGCCATGGGGCAAGCCTCTAATTCAGCTTCTTGTCACCCCGTTAGTTTGTTTATATTATTAAACTACTTAATCGTTTATTGCGCTAGTATTTATTTCTATTGATTCCTTAAAGACAAGCCTTGTCAGAGATAAGAAGAAAAAACATACTTGTTCCTGGCAAAGAGCAATTTTGAGTCCTAAACTGAATTTCATTCAAACGCTGCCTGATTCGACAATCTATTCAATGAAAAGACAGGACAACTCAGGCGAGCATAGATATAATCATCAAGAGAAACTATTAAAGGCATAACCGCTTTATAAATGAAAGAATGATCGCGATCGGCCGAGCCCACGTCACCAAGCCATTGAC
>CAYGYA010000009.1:0-6540 GCA_964354085.1 uncultured Methanosarcinales archaeon | reverse complement strand
CAGACATCCTGGGAATTGGAGAGTGGATTGGAGAAGTAAGGACCAGCCTTTTGGACACCGACCTCGACGCTCTGAAATCAGGAGTACTGACCACATCACAAGGTTCAACACCAGTGAAGCAGTACCTAAAGTTTGAAGAGGCTGAAGGTGGAGTTGTAGTATTCGATGAAGACACAGATGAAGACGTCTTAGGCGACTTCTTGTATTACGCAGAAGATTACATAATCTTCGAGTACAACATGGACTTCCCTGAAGGAGCAGAGTCAAGGGTTGACGACACTAATAACAACCTAAAAGACCTTGAAAGTGAGATGGTAACCTTGCTCGGAGCACCATATACTATAGTAGAAGCTACAGTAGATGGCGATGAGATTTCATTGACTATGCTAGGCGGGCAAGTTGCAGACACCTTAAAAGACGGCGAAACCAAGACTTACACCTTTGGTGGTGAAGACTACGAGGTAACAGCAGTCTTTATAAGTGACGAGGAAGACGGCACAGCCAAGCTAAGCGTTAATGGAATGTTAACATCAGAGCTTGATGAAGGAGAGACAGAAATTCTTGGAGATGGCGAAATAACCATCGGCGTACAAGAAATTCTGACCAACCAAAGAGAAGGAATCGTGGAGTTCTACCTTGGAGCAGAGAAGCTTGTCATAGTGGACACCAATTACACAGATGATGCATATGAAGCATGTGATGTGGAAGTTGCTGGAGAAACCATAGATGACTGTGAGCAGATTATATCAGCAGATGACTTAGCCGGCGACAAGATAAAGATAAATTACATCCACTACCTGCTAAAGGCAAACGATGAACTCTTCGTACCTGTAGGAAAAGGAGTCAAAGAAAAACTCGAGAAGCCTGAAGGAATGCTAGGAGCCAACTGGGACATCAAATACTTAGGCTTGATGAAGACAGGAACAACTGAAATCAAGTTTAAGCCAAGTGGAGACAAAGCTTATGACTTGGAATTCGTCAATGCCAGAGGCCAGAAGTACAGCTTCCCATTAGTGATTGATGAAGCAGACACTTTCCTATGGGGAGACGATGACAACAGAGTTCTCTGGACAGAGCCAGCTGCCACAGCTAATCCATTTGTAGGAGATTACTTTTATATCGCCAGAAGAGATTACTTTATCGTAAGCGATAAGGAAGACAACACAGACGAGAAAGCAATCACCACAGTACTAAGGTACAAAGGCATAAGTGAGTCAGCCAGCACCATAACTATTGAAGAAGTAGGGGTTGGAGAGACCAAGTGGAACTATGCAGGAACAGCAGGCACAAACGCAGAAGGAACAATGACTATTGCAGGAGCAGACCACACTTTCTGGGTAGACACAGATGGAGACGCAATAGCAGTTGACCTTGATGGAACTGAGGAGTTAGAAGCTGCCGCTATCGTGAACATAATGTTCAAGGGCGAAGGCTACATTGCAATGCCAGAACAGGCTTTTGCATCTAACGACACAGTGGACGAAGCTACTGTCGCGGGTGAAAAGTTCATCCTGACTACACCTAAGGAGCAGTTTGATGACCAGCCAGGTGCTAATGAGATTACAAACATAACAGTATCTGGAGACGACGTCGCAGGTGATGAGGCAGTTGCCCTTGCAGTAGCAGGAGCAGGCGACACAATCGGAGACCCTGACCAAGATGACTGGGAGTACGGCCTAAGCACCTATGGTGTGTACTTTAAGTTAAATGACCCAAGCGGAACAAATGAAGCAGAGTCATTAACTATTGAGTACCCATTAAGCCAGAGAGGAGCCCAAGTCTTTGTGACAGCAGGAGTCATTGAGGTAAGCGAAGGATCTGAGATAAGCGGCGGAAAGATATCAAGCACCATGCTAAACCCAATAGGAGTTGGAATGGCAGTACTTGACACTGACGCTGAATCATCTTTTGGAAGCAAGAAGATGATTGTTGTCGGAGGTCCATGCGTCAACACAATAGCAGCCAAGTTAATGGGTAACCAAGCTGATTGCGCAGCAGGATTCACGCCAGGAAAAGCAATTATAAAGCTCTTCGCTGACAAGAACGCCTTGCTAGTAGCAGGTTACAATGCCCAGGACACTGTTGGAGCATGCTATGTGCTTGGTGACTACAAGGACTACAAGCTCACAGGAACTGAGGTTGAAGTTGTTGTAGCAGACCTGAAGAACCTAGTTGTTAACAAGGTTGGCTAAAACCAAAACACAAAATTTTTTATTTTTTATTTTTTTTTCTTTTTCTCTTTCTTTATCATTTCTCTAATTATTCTTTTTAAAAAACTAAACGAAAAACATTTATACCTCTAAGTTAAAGAAAAAAATTATGAGTGGCACTTTAACCTGTAAAAAAGGCTTTTTTATTATCATTCTAAGCTTTTTATTGCTAGGATTAACCCCTTTAGCCAGCGCAGATGACATTCATAATGACTGGCATTATTCAGGTGACACCTTTACTGTTGACGGAGAAGTCATCATGCTGACTCATTATGATTTCTATGACAATACAGTCATACTGTCTGTTAATAAGAACACCTATATTATAGCTGAAGGCGGGTGCAAGGAAACAGCAACAAAGAAGTACTGTATAACAGACCTCTTCCAGGACCTGGCTGGCTCAGAAGAGGATGACCCTATAAAGTTTGAAGGAGGAAAGGCTTATGCAGGAATAAAGGTATTGATAAGTACCAGAGGCCCTGATATTGAGGTTTCAAGAAGCTTCTCAAACACCAACCCTGAGCTTAACCAGGAAGTTACAGTCACAATCACTATTGATAATGACGGGATTGAAGGCACAGACTCATTTGTGTATGAGGAAAGCTTTCCAGCAGGAGTGGTTATAACCTCTTTCTCCCTAGGCACAGGCATGACTTCCAGGAGCATAAGATATGGTGCTAACCTGCCTGCCAAGTCTTCAAAAAGCTTTGCATACACCTTCAAAGTAACTGATTATCTTGATTTCAGCAATTCTGGCAAATTTAACTATACTTATGCAGGAAAAAAGACAAGCTCAACAACATCTAGCGTAAACATCAAGATTAAGAAGCCTTATGAACTTACTGCCTCACTAAGCCCTGACAGCATAGAGGCTGGCGTTGAGAAGAGTACCTTAACTGTCAAGATAGATGATACTTCAGCTAAGGACATAGATGTGCTCGAGCTCAAAATAATCACCCCGCCCCTGGTTTCAGTGCTTGTAGCCCCAACTGAGCTTACAAGAGACAATAATAAGTATTCTTGGAAAGGAGTTGTTAAGCCTGATACATCCAAAACAATCACTCTCCAGCTAAAGCCTGTTAAGTCAGGCCAATACCAGATTCCTGTGAGCATTAAAATAAAAGATTATGTTGGCAAGGAATTTTCAGAGAACAAGACAGTAACCCTTAAGGCAAATGTTAAGGCATTAGAGCCTATACTCTCAGTCCTAGAGACAACTGTTGCTGAAGGAGGACTTTTCAGGGTTGCATTCTCAGTAAAGAATCCTAATGTGAACATAGGCTTTAGGAACATAAGGGCAAAGATTAAGAGCGAAATATTCCCCGAGCTTAATATAGAGCTGGCAGAGCTTATGGCTGGCAAAATAGAGTTATTAATAGTAAACGACACTCTCGCTGCCCCGTTTGTCGATGAGAAAAAGAGCTATGAGATTGAGGCTCAGGGAAGCTATGAAACAACAACAAGCGAGTATTTCAACTTCTCAAAAAAGGCAAGCATCACAGTTACCCCTATTAAAGACATAATCACCATTACTCAAAGCTCAGAAAAGCTGGAAGTAGTGCAAGGAGGGAACATTACCTTGACCATTGAAATAAAAAATAATAATGAAGAAACAATCCAGGTAGGAGTGTATGATGATTATCCTGCAGCCTTAAAATTAATAGGAGGCAAGACAAGTGATACAGTCTCATTTGATAGCAGCGGTAAAAAACAAGCCTACACCTATAAATTAGAAGTGCCTCTGGATTATAATCAGAGCGAGATAAAGATTATTACTTTTGCAACAGTCGGTGGAAAGAATTATGCTGGCAACAAGACAATAACTATTAAAGTCAAGCCCAGGCCAGTTGAAACTAAAAATGAGACAGCCCAGGAGCAGCCAAGTGGGCAAGAGCAGCAGCAACAGCAGCAGAATCAGACTGCAGAGCCAGAGCAGAAGCCTGAGAAAAAGCCAGGCTTCATCAGCAAGATATTTAGTGGGGTATCAGACTTCTTCAAAAGATTATTTGGCAAGAAATAAGATTTTGTCTAAAAACAAGTGCCAAGAATTTACTGCAAAACACCCCTGTATATATTGTGCTTAGACCTTATAATCTTCACATTAACTACAGAGTTAATAGCTGCCTTGTCAGCTCTCTCGATGATAATAGCCCTGTTTTTGTAAGCACCAATTTTCTCTCCCTTCAGAGGGCCAGCGCACACAATCCTGGCTTTGACTATCTGCTTTTTTTCAAAAGGCTTTTCAAGTTTTGTGTCAGGCTTAATGCCAAAGTCTTCTTTGCAAAGCCTTAGCTTTAACCCAGATTCTTTCTCATGCAGTTTTAGCATTTCAAAGAAATCTTCCCAGCTTCTCTGCTTCACAGGATTCCTTCCTCTCTTATAATTCAGATAGTTCTGTATGCCCAGCACAGGAAAAACATGAGAGTCTGAGCTCAGTTCTTTACCTTTCTTAACAAGCTTTTCCAGCTGATCATCATTCATTCCAGGAACAATGACCGGAGCAATAAGAACACTCATTTTCTTGCTGGCATAATCCATCATTTTTAATATGTGCTTCAGGTTATAAGGAGCACCTGCAAGATAAGAGCATTTTTTCTCGTCGAGAGACTGCAAAGAGATGTTAAGCCTTGTCAAGCCAGCCTTTGCAAGCTCATCAATAAGCTTTTCTGTCAATAATGTGCCATTTGTGTCAATGGAAATGATTTTGACCTTAGGGTTTTGCTTCAAATCCCTGATTAGCTCAACCAAAGGAGCATAAAGCAGGGGTTCACCTTGCGGTCCAATATGAGCTTCAACATCATTCTCTTTCCTGGCAGCCAGCTTGTTGAACTCCTCAACCAGATAATCGTTTTCTATAATATAATCAGTTACTTTTCTGCTGCTCTTGCCAGCATCAACGCTGCAGAAAACACAATCAAGGTTGCATGAAGTCAAAGGCTTGACTTCAATGCAGTTGGTATTCCTGTCAATCAAGCCAAAAACTCCAGCCCCAATCAAAGGAATGCCAGAATTCCTATGAACATACACTGCTTTCAGGTTGTTAAGGCTGGCTTTAAGCTCTGCAAAGCCTCTTTCTAGCAATTGGCTGAACTTATTATTTGCTTTTTTCTCTGAGCAGTCAAATTCTATTGAGTGCGAGCTAATCTTGAAATTGCCAATCTTTCTCAGCTCTTCTTTTGAAAGATAGAAATAGTATATTCTCAGGAATAAAACCTTTATCCTGCTTTTCTCCTCGATAAATTCCAGGTCCTGAAAGGTTAAAATCGCCATGGTTTTGTGGTGGTGCTGCTTTATTTAAAAAGTATATCAGTTGTCCCTGCCGGGTTAATTTTTTGCACAAAAAAATATATAAACAGCATATTTCTTCTTTGAGTCAATGGTGGATATTAGGATTAATTATGAAACCCTGTTTGACTTGTTGCGCAGGGAAAAGAATCGTGAGGAACTACAATCTTTAGATAAGGACTTCTATGAGCAGGTGTTGGCTTATCTTAAGGAAAAAAAAGAATCCCTGAGCAAGAAGGATGACGAATTATTTGCTTCTGCAGAGAAAGAGAAGCTCAAGATACAGTTCCAGAACATAAGAAGGATTATCAAGGAGCTTTATGAGCGCAGGGAAAAAAAGGTTATTAACATGGCTACGAGCAGGGCAAGGACAGGCTCTGATGTTATTGACACCTCGGCTCTTTTGCCGTCTGAAAGAGAATATTTTGAAGACCAGGTAAGATTGTTTGTGCAGTACAAAGACAAAGTATTGGATAGGATCCTTAATCTCAAGGAGTTTGATAATGGCAAAGCAGAAGAAAAAGAAAATCAGGGGTCTCCTTTTGGGCAAGAAAAGAATATTGAAGCTGAAAAAAAAGATGAAGAAAGAAAAGAAATAATACCGGATGTTAAGGAAGAAACAAATAATACTTTTGTAGCTGCAGGCGCACCCGACAAAAAGAAAGTGCTGATTCTTGACTCGTTGCCCAAGTTCATGGGATTAAATGATGAAGTACTAGGCCCTTATAACGAAGGCGAGGAAGTTGAGCTTGACAGCCAGATAGCTGATGTTCTAGTGAAGCGAGGTAAGGCAGAAATCTCAGGATAGGGCTGATGATTCTAAAATAATAATCATAATAATAGCAAAAGATTTTTAAACCCTGAGCTTCTCCAACGACGATAAGATGAAGGTAAGAAAGACGACTAATAGGTACTGCCCTTTTTGCAGGAAGCATACTGAGCACAAAGTCTCAATTGCCAAGAAAAAGGGAAGAAACGCTACCCATCCTATGTCCAGAGGCTCAAAAGTAAGGGTTAAAGAGAGAGGCCTGAGGAGAGGATTCGG
>CAYGYA010000008.1:0-1980 GCA_964354085.1 uncultured Methanosarcinales archaeon | reverse complement strand
TCATGATGGTTTTCAAAATATATAACCCTGTGCTTTATGTAAAAAGTCATTAATAACCCGCTCAACTCCTTACCATAGCCTCTGAACACCCTGAGTCTTTCTTTTGCTTCATTAACATCCTTTGCTCCCTTGATAACATTCAGAGGGTCTCCTTGGTATTTCTCTTTTAGCAAGCGTATGTTGTCTTTGAGCTCGCTCTTTGACCTACTAAATGGGAGACTCCAGAGCTGGTAAAGCTCTTCAATCTTTGACTCATTGAAATCAAGAATCTGTAGCGGACTTGATATAAACCCTTCATCAAGGCTCTGAGCAACTTTCCTGTAATAGGTGCTTGACTGCTGGTTATGGTCAAAGTTCACTGCAAAAAATAGCAGCAGCCTGAACTCGAGGCTGTCTGGAGGGAAGTATTTTGCAAATCTTTCCTCTGGGAATATGTCCGGCCATGAGAAAAGCTTTTCTCTCTTCCGCAGAGCTTCTTCAAGCCTGCTAAAAACCTTGGCTGCTCTTTTCTCGTCAAAACCGAACTTGTCTTCATCCATGAAATCACTCCTAAATTACTCCTAAATCATTCCTAACTCACATCTTCATGAGTTGGTTATAGCTCGCTAGTGCTTTTCTGAGCAAGGCATAACTCCTGGCTAGTCTTTCTTCTTTGTAGAATCTCTCTTCTGTTGGCGAATATCTTAGCTTGCTTTCAAGACCTGCCAAGCATTTTATTGTACGGCACAGTATTTCTGACTCTGCAGCTGTTTGAGATGCTTCAGAGCATTCTTCTATGAATTCTTTTTCTTTGCCCTGAGCGTGGCTGTACCATCTCATATTCTGCAATGTTTCTGAAACAAGCCTTTTAACATTGGTGCTGCTTAAATTCTCAGCCACTACCAGGTTTGTTAGCTCTCTTCTCTGCTTATGGTCTTTTATCTTGCCTAGTTCTAATGCTGATGAGAAGCTTATGGTCTTGTTATAAACCAGCTGCTTGGTTCTCTGGTCAAGCTCAAAGAAATTAATGTATTTCCTTACTTCAGCAGGTTTGATTCCCATGAATGCTTCCATGTCTTTCATGAACTCCTGCTTAGAATAAGTCCCTGTTTTCTTTTTATCCTCTGCCAAGAGATTAATTGCATGAGCTCTTTCAACTGGAGAGTCTTTCCTGTGCAGGTCTTCTGCTAATTGTATTATGTAGCATGATAAATTATCAAGCTCTGCCATAAACACAGGCATTTTCTTTAAGCCTGCTTTTTTTGAGCTCCTCCATCTTGATTCTCCAAAAACAATCCTGTAGTCTCCTTCGCTTGTTTTTCTTTTGACAACAAGAATAGGAGTTAATACTCCCATTTCTCTAATGCTAATGGCTAACTTTTCAATATAATTTTTGTATTCTCGGGTATCTGTTTTTCTTGGCTGGTTCTTGTCCCTGTAAATCTTGTCAATGCTCAGCTCTGCCTCCCTGGCATTCCTTATTAAGTCAGTGGCTGTTTCTCCCTTATGATTAGTCTTTCTTTCTGCGAGAATAATATCCAGGATATGTTTCTTTTTCTTTGGCTGGAGCGCCTCTTCTAATACTTCAGCATTATATTTTCTTATATTCTCCTCAAGGCCAGGTGTTTTCTTTGAGATGCTATTAACAAGCTCTCCAAGGACCCATTGATTGATTCTTGCCTTGGCTATGACTTTTTTTGCTTGCTTATCTTTTTCCAGCAGGATGAATAAGCTTTGCAGGTAAGAAGCTGCTTCTTTTAAGGTGTCTGCATAATCCTTTGCCTTTTCTCTTAGATGGGCATACTTATCTTCTTGTTGTACTATGAGGTCAAGGGTTTCTGGAATTTCACTTCTCTTTTTTATACTGGTAACATACTTTCCAAGTTCCTTGGCACTCTTAAAATCTCCTTGCAACACTCTGTTAAGCACAGGAAGCTGTTTTGTTTTCTCTAGCCTGCCTATCTGAATCCCTGTGGCATAATTAATTTTTCCCTTTTCAAC
>CAYGYA010000007.1:0-12168 GCA_964354085.1 uncultured Methanosarcinales archaeon | reverse complement strand
ATGAGATTGCCGGTTTTTTAGTTTAAAGCTGGCTCAGGGTTTTAATGATAGAAAATATTATAAAGCATTCAGAATAAATAAGCTAAAGGAGAACAAAATGGTTAAGCCGTATGATTTCAAGGAAGTAGAAGCCCAGGTCTTGAAGCTCTGGGAAGACAAGGGTATTTACCAGAAGGCTAAGGACAAGAACAAGAATGGTAAGCCTTTCTACTTTTTGCAGGGACCGCCTTATACTAGCGGAAAGATTCATATTGGACAGGCTTGGAATAATTCTATCAAGGACGTTGCTCTCCGTTACAGGCGAATGAAGGGCTTGGATGTCTGGGACAGGGCTGGCTATGACATGCACGGCTTGCCTGTTGAGAGAAAAGTAATGCATCAGCAGAAGATTAAGTTCAAGTCAGATATTGAGAAGTTCGGTGTTGAGAAATTCACCAATGAGTGCCTCAGGTTTTCTACTGAGACTGCTAAAGGCATGAGCCACGACCTTACTCGCCTCGGTGTCTGGATGGATTTTGAGAATGCTTACATGTCTGTAAAGAACGAGTTTATAGAAGGAGAATGGTTCCTGGTCAAGAAAGCTCATGAGCAAGGCAGGCTTTATGAGGGCGAGAAGACTCTTACCTGGTGCCCTAGCTGTGCTACTGCAATGGCTAAGCACGAGTGCGATTACAAGGAAGTTGAGGATGACAGCATTTTCATGAAGTTCAAGGTGAAAGGAAAACAGGATGAATACCTGATAATCTGGACAACAACCCCTTGGACTATAATGTTCAACCTGGCAATCATGGTTAATCCTGAGCTTGACTATGTCAAAGCCCAGGTTGGCAATGAGAAATGGATTGTTGCAAAAGCACTTGCAGGAGTTTTTATTGGCGCAGTTGCTGAGAAGATCTTCCAAGTGGTTGAGGAGTTCAAAGGAGCAAAGCTTGAAGGATTGGAGTATGAACATCCGTGGCTTAATGAGCTTGACTTCTACAAGGACCTGAAAAAGAAATATCCAAAAGTTCACACAGTAGTCTTGTCATCAGAATACGTTGATACAAGCGCAGGAACAGGGCTTGTGCACTGCGCTCCTGGATGTGGGCCAGAAGATTATGAGGTTGGCTACAGGAACAATATTCCTCCTTTTAATTTCCTTGACGAGCAAGGAGTTTTTCCAAAAGAAGCTGGAAAATTCGCAGGCTTGATTGCCAGGAAAGAAGATGACAAGTTCACAGAAGCATTGAGAAAGAGCGGAGCGCTTATTGCTGTGACAAAAGTATCTCATGATTATCCTCACTGTGAGAGATGCTCATCACCAGTAATCTTCAGGAAGACCAAGCAATGGTTCTTCAAGGTAGAGGACTTGAAAGATGAGATGTTAAAGGCTAACCAGGAAGTTTACTGGGTGCCAAAAGCAGGGCAGAATGCTTTCCATTCCTGGCTTGATAATCTCAGGGATAACAGCATCACAAAACAAAGATACTGGGGCACTCCTGTACCTATATGGCGCTGTGAAAAATGCTCTGCCTATGATGTGATAGGAAGCATTAGTGAACTAGAAGAAAAAGCAGGCAAGGACAAGGTGCCATCAAACCTGCACAAGCCATGGATTGATGACGTGACCTGGAAGTGCAAGTGCGGCGGAGTTATGAAAAGGATTCCTGAAATCCTTGACGTATGGATTGATGCAGGAACTACGAGCTGGAATTGCTTGTACTATCCTCAGAGAACTGACTTGTTTGAGAAATATTTTCCAGCAGACTTTATTCTTGAAGGAAAAGACCAGATAAGAGGATGGTTCAACTTACTCATGGTTGCGAGCATGATAGCTTTCAGGAAACCAAGCTTCAAGGCAGTTTACATGCACGGCATGATTACTGATATTGAAGGTAGGAAGATGAGCAAGAGCCTTGGCAACGTCATATCACCTGATGAGATAGTTGAGAAATACGGAGCAGATACTCTAAGGTATTATATGTGCGAGACCAAGCCAGGCCTGGATATTAATTTTTCCTGGGAAGAAGCTAAGATAAAGTTCAAGAACCTGCAAGTATTCTGGAATATTCACAATTACTTACTGGACTTGACCAAGACTTATAATCTTAAACCAGGGGAGATTGATATTTCAAAGCTTGAAGACGAGGAGAAATACATACTCTCAAGAGTGCACACTGCAATCAAGGGAATGGGAAAGCTTCATGAAGATTATTTGCTGAGTGAACTTACTCCATTGCTGGAAACCTTGTACCTTGAGCTTTCAAGAGATTACATTCAATTTGTTAGGGATAAAGAAGACAAGCAGCTAGTAGTTAATACTGTGTTTGAAGCACTGCTCAGCATATTAAAAATCATGGCTCCAAGTCTGCCTTTTATTTCAGAATCAATATACCAGGCACTAAAAGAAGAGTACGGGCTTGAAACAGAATCAATTCATTTGTTTGACTGGCCTAGCTATGAGCAGAAATTGATTAATCCTGCGCTAGAAGAAGAGTTCAGGGTAGCAAAAGAAGTGATAACCATAATCCTTGCCAAGAGAGAAGAAGTAGGCATAGGAGTAAGATGGCCTCTTGCCAGAGCAGAATTGACTGTTGAGAATCCTAATATTCTGAAAAAAGTTGAAGAGCTGGTCAAAAGGCAGACTAATATCAAGAAATTATTATTGCAGAAAGGCAACCTGAAAGTAGAGCTTGACACCACACTAACTCCAAGCCTTGAACAAGAAGGATACGCCAGGGAGATAAGCAGGAGAATACAGGCATTACGAAAGAAGGCCGGCTTAAAAAGAAATGATAAGGTGAAAATAGTTGTTGAGACTGACTTTGTTCTTGAAAAGCAATATGTATCTGAACTCAAAGAGAAAGTAGGAGCTAGCGAGCTGATAATAACCAATAAAATAGTCGGCACTTCTCCGAACGAGAGCATTGTAGAGATAAAAGGCAAGAAGTTCAGGTTTATCCTCTGTTAAGAGGATATCCAAAACCGCGTTAAAGTTTTGGTTTATTCTTATTTAAAAGGATGACCAAAATCCTATTAAGATTTTGGTTTATTCTTATTTAGTAATTTGTAAAATCAAAACTTTTATATACTCTTTCTCGCTTAAATGTTTTAATCAAAGATTATTGGATCGTTTTCATAATAATATTTTGGGGGGGATATTTTTTGAAGAAGACTATTAGTATTGACACGCCTCTGGCAGAACTGACTCTAAGGAAGTATGAGAAGCCAAAAGACTTGTCCAAGAGAGCGCTGGTCAGGAAGATATGCCTTAGCCTTGGCTTGCTTCAGCCAGGAGACTCAAGGGATGTCATGGTTGATGTTCTGCAAGTGATGCTTGAAGCTGACGGAGAATTGAGCTCTACGCAAGTCGAGAAATTAACTATTAAGAACAGGGAGAAACACAAACTCAAGATGCTCGGAATTGCTCCTTCTAATATCAGGCGCCAGCTGCTCAGGTTAAGGGACTTGTTCATTGTTGAGAAAGTCAGGAATAATTACAGGATAAAGGAGAAGAGCAATTTGCTCAGCCTTTTCGAGGAGAACATTGAGAAATATTACCTGAACAGCATCGTGGTCAGGGTCAAGGAGTATTTGAAAGAAGCTGACAAGAGTTTCTGAATAAACATGGTATACGAGCCTCAAGAGGATTCTTATTTACTCCTGGAACAAGTAAAGAAGCTGGCCCATGGCAGAGTATTGGACATGGGAACAGGCTCTGGAATACTCGCAACTGCTGCTGCTGACAAGGATGATGTCACAGAAGTATTTGCCGTTGATATTGACGAGCAGGCTGTCAAGGAGTTAAGGGAGAGGAAAATTAAGAAGATTAAGATTATGCAGTCTGACTTGTTCATGAACATTGGCGGAAGCTTTGATGTGATAATCTTTAATCCTCCTTATCTTCCTGATGAGGAAAGGGACGATGACGTTGCTCTTGCAGGAGGGAAAAAAGGCCATGAGCTTATTGAGAAGTTCTTGCATGGCGCAAAGGATTACCTGAATAAAGACGGTTTTATCCTCATGGTATTCAGCAACATGACAGACAAGGAAGAAGTTGATCGAGATATTAAAAAAGAAGATTATTGCTCAGAACTGCTTGACACCAAGAAGCTGGCTTTTTTCGAGGAATTATATGTGTATAAGATTTACCTTAATCTGAAGAAGAAAATGATGTGAGGTTATTTTAATAAAGAAGTAAAGAACATAAGAACAAACATGACTAGCAAAACAATTATGACAAAGGCAATGAAAAAACCTAAAGCATGCGGTTTTGAATCCATATTATAAATAATATCATGATAAATATAAATACTTTTCGTATAAATTAGCAATAAAAATGGAAATATGTGCTAGAGGAAAGAGAGGAGTAGTGTACAAGCAGGGCGAGGTTTGCATCAAGGAGAAGAATCCTCGCAGCGAAGTAGACACCTTGAAGAATGAGTCTGACTATCTGAAGCTGTTGAACACCAGGGGAATAGGCCCAAAATTCATAAAATACTCTGATGGCAAGCTTTACAGGGAATTTATTGAGGGAATAAGAATATCTGATTTCTTTGAGCAGGAAACTGACAAAGAGAAAATAATTAGCGTGATAAAACAAGTTCTTAAGCAGTGCAGAGAGATAGATTTGCTAGGGATTAACAAGAAAGAATTGACTAATCCATACAAGGACATACTGGTCACACCTGATAACAAGGCTGTGATGATTGACTTTGAAAGGTGCTATAAGACAAAGAAGCCAAAGAATGTCACCCAGTTCTTACAGTATATTAATAGGAGCAAGCCAACCTTGGAGAAGAAAGGGATAATGGTTGACAAGGAAGAGATGATAAAGCTGGGAAAAGAGTATAAGGAAAAGAATGATAAGGAAAGCTTTAATAATATCATCAGTTTAATTAGATAAATAAGCCTGTCCGGCATTTGAGGACCAATGAATTAAGTTTAAGTTAAGGTTAGTAAAGTAAAACTAAAAAATTAATTGGCCCCAGGCGGAAAACGAAAAATGACTGACATTAACATTTTCAAGGCGTATGATGTTAGAGGGATTTATCCTTCTGAGATTAATGAGGAGGCTGCTGCTGATATTGCCAAGGCTTTTGCTTTTTATCTTAACGCTAATAAGATTGTTATTGGCAGGGATTGCAGAGTTTCTTCTCCTGCTCTTCACAAAGCTATTATTAATGCGCTGGTTGAGGTAGGAGTGAATGTTACTGATATTGGATTTTGCCCTACTCCGCTGCTTAACTACACCATTGCAAAGAAAGGCTTTCCTGGCGGTATTATGATTACTGCTTCTCACAGCCCTCCCGAGTACAATGCTCTTAAGCTGATTAAAGCTCCTTGCCTGCAATTGTCAAGCCCTGGTGGCATGGACGAGGTTAAGAAGCTGGTCATGAACCCTGATGTTACAAGAGAGGCTCAGCAGGAAAAAGGCAGTGTTCAGGAGCTTAATGTTCTTAACGAATACATTGATGAGGTTGCTGAAGAGTTTATAGATCTCAATGGCTTAACTGTGGTTGTTGATTACGGCAATGGCATGGGAAGCTTGACTGCAAGGCCAGCGTTTGAGAAGCTGGGAATAAAAGTCATCCCATTATATGAGGCTGTTGACTGCACTTTTCCTAATCATCCTGCTAATCCTGCAGAGGAGAAGAATCTTGAAGAGCTGAGAAAAGCAGTTCAGATGCAAAAAGCAGATTTAGGGATTGCTTTTGACGGAGACGCTGACAGGGCTTTTGTTATTGACGATACTGGAAGGATTATTTACCCTGACATTCTCGCAGCCTTCCTTATTCCCTCTGAGCTCAAAGGCAGGAGTGAGAAAAGAGTTTATTATGATTTGAGATTTAGCAGGATAGTTGCTGATGTGATTAAAAAGAATAAAGGCAAAGGAGTTATGATGCGCGTAGGCAACCCTTTTTACAAGGAGAAACTAGTAAATGAAGGAGGAGTGTTTGCTGTTGAGCTCTCAGGCCATTTCATGTTCCAGGACCATTACTGCATTGATGACGGATTGTTTGCCAGCCTTAAAGTCATGGAAGCAGTTGTCGAATCAAAGAAGAAATTATCAGAGCTGGTCAAGCCTTTGCTCAAATATTACCCGAGCCCTGAGATTAACATGAGAGTTAATAATCCTGATGATGTATTACAGAAAGTCAGTGATGCTTTCAAGGACGGCAAGAGCGTTGAGCTTGACGGAGTATATATATGCTATCCTGACTGGTGGTTCAGCTTAAGAAAGAGCAACACAGAGCCAGTTGTAAGGCTAAGGCTTGAAGCTAATACAAAAGAAAAGCTTGATGAGATGACTAATAAGATTGTTGGGATGATGAAGTGAGGGTCTTAGTAATAGTTTCAATAATCCGCTAACCTAATCCTACTTATACATGAATGAACCTATCCTCAAATTATCATCAGCTGTTATTGCTACATTCCCATTTCTCTCGTTGGAAATATACTTTTGCAAGTGGTTCACAATAATATCCTTAACAGACCTTTCACCAAAGGAAATATTAAAAGACTTTTCTGACGGCGTCCATGTTAGCTTAAAAAGATGTTCATAATCTTCTATTTTTTTTGTTCCAAAAAGTCTTTTCACAGTTCTTTCTGTGACCTTGTCAATGGAGTAAAACTCACTGTACGGATCAAAGTTTTCGGTAGTTCTCAACCTAATTCGTAGATTGCTTTCAGTCCACTCCGGCACTTTTTTTATATCCGCGAGAATATTTTCCAATACAGGAAGCAAAGAAGGCTCCCATACTTTTACTTTTTTACCAACATCATCAGCCATTTTTCATCCCCCAGACATATTTACTTACTAGGTAGTGATTACTTATTTAAAAAACTTTCGTAGTTTTGTCCGAAAAAATCACGGAACTAATTAATTTCCAATAAAAATAAGCCAAATAAACAATAATAATAAATATAATGCCAGAATACCCATCTGAAAATGACTGACCAGTTCAAAGGAGAGGATAGTTGGAGTGTATACCAGGCAAAAATTGTAAACTTACTAATCAGAGGCACACCTGAAGACACTATTTACATCCTGAGTGTGTCGCCAGTCAGGGCTAGCAATCAGAGAAGAGATAGCATCATACTCAACGAGAACGATATAGGTGAGATAATAGAGCATTATATGTTCGAGCCAGGCCGCAAGGTCACTGGAATTGCCAATACTGAGCTTCTTGGCAGGCTTTTACTGGCTTATTATACAAATAATTCATTGGACCGGGTAATAGTAGGTTCAAAAGATTATCGCTTAAAAAAAGCCCAGGAAAAACAATAAGCTTTTTAAATCCTTATTAGTTCTTGCGCTTTGGAGAGAGAAAAGAGCGCGTGAAAAGACCGTTTTTGAAGATTAAGTCGAGTGCTTTTTTTCTCCGACGGTCAACAAAATGGGTTTAGCAGAGAATGAACAACCCTGAATCAAGCAAACATAAGGTTAAGCCTAAGGTTACTCGTTTGAAACCTAGTGAACGTGATAAGGAGCGCTATGTGGCCTACGAGATTGCCAGCAAGATACCTCTCGGATATGGAGCTGACAAAGTCCTTATCAGCGAGATCAATGCCTTGCTTGGATTGTTCATGGCTCCAAAAGCCAACCTAGCCAGCATGAAATACAACCCTGAAAAGCAGAGAGGTATAATAAGGATTAACAGGAAATTTGTTGAATACTTAAGGAGTTGCTTTGCAGTAACTAAGCATGTAGGCACCCAGGAAGTCGTGATTAAAACATTAAAAACAAGCGGAATGATAGATAAAGTAAAAAAGTATGTTCAGTAAGGCCTTCCGCCGCTTGAGGAACCTAAAATTAAGTTCAGTAACATTCAAAAAATAAAAAAAACTAAAAATTAACAGGCCGCAGGCGCTGCTCAAAAACGAAGTTTTTGGCAGCACAAAAGCATTGCTTTTGGCGCCTACTAAAAATAAACAACAATAACGCCTAAAATGGCGGGAGATGAGGAAAAATGCAACCAATACAACACCAAATGATGGGTTATGACAGAGCAATCACCATGTTCAGTCCTGATGGAAGGCTGCTCCAGGTAGAGTATGCTAAGAAGACTGTCAGGCTTGGAAACACAGCCATTGGAATGGTGTGCAAGGACGGAGTATTACTAGTCACTGACAAGAGGATTGTTGACAAGTTAGTTGTTCCAGAAGCTATTGAGAAAATCTTCAAGATTGATGACCATCTCATGGCAACTGCTGCAGGCATTCTCAGTGATGCAAGAGTTCTTATTG
The DNA here is from genome assembly GCA_964354085.1 of uncultured Methanosarcinales archaeon. Taxonomy (GTDB): domain Archaea; phylum Nanobdellota; class Nanobdellia; order Woesearchaeales; family SM23-78; genus SM23-78. The sequence goes on along the minus strand of CAYGYA010000007.1, from coordinate 3,939 downwards.
AGCAAGGCCAGTTAAGGGCTCAGCAGCACACAATGACCTATGACACTCCTGTTGACGCAATCACAATTGTTAAGCATATCTGTGATATGAAGCAGATGTGCACTCAGTCAGGAGGATTAAGGCCTTTTGGCGTTTCTCTTTTGATTGCAGGAATTGATGAGAGTGGCAAGAAGCTTTTTGAGACAGACCCTACAGGCATTTTCTACCAGTACAAGGCAACTGTTATTGGGGAAGGAGAGCCTGATATTGAGGAAATGCTTTACAAGGAATACAAGGACACAATGACAATTGAGGAAGGCTTGAAGCTGTGCATCAAGGCGCTAAAGAAAGTCCTGGATGCTAACTTTAATGCTGACAGGATTGACGCTGCTTATATTTACGAGAAAGACAAAGTCATGGTAAAGGTCAGCAAAGAAAAGTTAAAAAAGTTCCTATAAAAAAAAAGGTGAATTAAGATGAAAGGCACCCAAACCTTTGACCAGGAAAAAATCAGTATCAGTGTCGCAAGATTAAAGACTCACGGTGAGAACTTTGAGATTGTGATTGATCCTGAGAAAGCAATAAAGTTCAGGCATGGCGAAGGTGACATAAGAGAAGCCTTGAAGGCAGAAAAGATTTTCCACGAAGCAATAAGAGGAGATTTTGCCGGCGATGAAAAACTGAAAGAAGTTTTCAAGACAGATGATGCTTTGAAGATTGCTGAGCAAATACTCAAGGAAGGAAGCATCCAGATCAATGATGAGTACAGGGACAAGCTGAGGAACGAGGCAAAAAAGCATTTCATTGAAATATTATTGAAGAACGGAGTGGATGTTGACACAGGCAATCCCTTGACAGCAACAAGAATAAGCAATGCAATGACAGAAGCAAAAGTCCATCTTGATGTTTTCAAGAAAGTAGAGCCTCAGGTTGATGAGATTATTGCAAAGCTCAGGCCAGTTCTCAAGATAAGTTTTGAGAAGAAAATTCTAAACATAAGGATTCCTGCGCTTAACGCAGGCAAGCTTTACGGAGTTGTTGCTCACAGAGGAAAAATCATTGATGAAGCATGGCTTAGTGACGGAAGCTGGAGCGCAAAAGTAGAATGCGTTCCTGGCGCAGTTGCAGTGCTAATGGACGAGCTTAAGAGCAAGACCCATGGAGACGTTGAGATAAATATTGAACAGACGAAAAGGAGATAAGAAAAGAAAAGAATTAGCCCAGCCCTTCCGGCGCTTGAGGAACTTAAAATTAAGATTAAGTTAACGTTTTAAAACAATACTAAAAAAATTAACAGCGCCTCAAACGGCGGCGGGCCTAAAACAAAACAAAAAATTAACATTCAAAAATAAGGAGAGAAAGATAAAATGACAAATGAAAAATTGTTAGTGAAAGACAAAGATGTAGTTGTTCCAGGCGAAGTGCTTGCAGAAGGTATGAATTATCTTCCTGGCAACGGCACTTACAGGCTTAATGACAAGGTATTAGCCAACCGCCTGGGATTGTTAGTGATAGAAGGCAAGGTGTTGAAGACTTTGCCGTTAGCAGGCAGGTACTTGCCCAGGGTGTATGACCTAGTCATTGGTAAAGTGATTGACATACTCATGAGCGGCTGGAGGTTTGAGATTAACAGCCCTTACTCAGCAGTTCTTCCCTTGAAGGATGCAAGCTTTGCTTACATTCCAAAAGGAGCAGACCTCTCAAGGTATTTTGAGCTTGATGATTATGCAGTTGTCAAGGTGACTAATGTGACTAGCCAGAACCTGATTGATGTTACTTGCAAAGGACCAGGACTGCACAAGCTCAGAGGAGGAAGAATAATTCTTGTGAACACTAACAAGGTTCCTAGGATTATTGGCAAGAAAGGCTCAATGGTTTCCATGATTAAGAGAGCTACTGACTGCATGATTATTGTCGGGCAGAATGGCATGGCCTGGATTAGCGGGCAGCCTGAGATGGAAGTAATAACTGTTAATGCTATCCAGATGATAGAAGAGCATTCTCACATCAGCGGATTGACTGAGAAAGTCAAGGATTACCTTGAAAAAGCAACTGGCAGAAAGCTTGAGATGACTGCAGAAGCTGCTGAGATAGGTGAAGATGTGGGTAATGTAGAAGAAACGAGAGAGTGATTATAATGACAAGCAAATATACAAAACGAGAGAATGGAAGAGGATTCAATGAGACCAGGCCTATAGAGGCCAAGGCAGGAGTTATTAAGAAAGCTGACGGAAGCGCCTGGTTCAGGATTGGAAAGACAACTGCTTATGCAGCTGTTTATGGGCCAAGGGAGATGCATCCAAAGCACGCGCAAGACCCAAAGACAGGAGTGCTCAGGTGCAATTATAACATGATGCCTTTTAGCACAGAGGACAGGGTAAGGCCAGGTCCTAGCAGGAGGAGCAAGGAGATAAGCATGGTAAGCACCAAGGCAATATTGCCAGTTGTTAACCTGATTGATTTTCCTAATGCTGTTGTTGATGTTTTTATTGAATTGACAGAGACAGATGCTGGTTCAAGGTGCGCAGGAATATGCGCAGCATCAATTGCCCTTGCAGACGCAGGCATCACCATGAGAGACATGGTTGCTGCTGTTAGCTGCGGAGTAGTAGACCACCAGGCAGTAGTTGACCTTGACGGGCCAGAAGAGCACGTGCATGATCTTGACGTTGCTGATATTCCTGTTGCCATGGTTCCAAGCACAGAAGAAATTACCCTTTTGCAGATGGATGGCAAGGTTTCAAAGGAAGAATTATTGAAAGCAATTGAGAATGTTAAGCCTGTGCTTAAGCAGATTGCAGAAGTGCAGAGAAAAGCATTAAAGGACAGATACAAATAAAGGTGATTAATTATGAATCAGGATTTAAAAAATCATATTAACGAATCTTTGAAAAAAGGAGTTCGTTTAGATGGAAGAAAAAAAGAAGAATACAGGAATATTGAGATAAAGGTAGGAGTGATAGCAACTGCAGAAGGAAGCGCACTAGTAAAGTGCGGAGACACAGAAGTAATTGCTGGCGTAAAGATGACTGTTGGAGAGCCCTATCCTGACTCGCAGGACCAAGGAACAATGATGGTAGGAAGCGAGCTTTTGCCAATGTCAAATCCTAATTTTGAGAGCGGGCCACCAAGCATTGACTCAATAGAAGTTGCCCGAGTAATTGACAGGGGCATACGTGAGGGAAAAGCAATTGACACCAAGAAGCTGTGCATAAGAAAAGGAGAATTAGTGTGGACAGTAATGATAGATGTTCTTCCTATTAACCATGATGGTAATCTTATTGATGTTGGAGGAATGGCAGCTCTTGCAGCATTAAAGAATACAAAGATGGTTGAGATAGAGAATGACAAGATAGTAGCGGGCAAGAGAACAAATGAGTCATTGCCAGTCAACAGCATGCCAATACCAATAACAGTGCTCAAGATAGGAGATAATTTGATAGTTGATCCTACAGAAGAAGAAGAAGAAGTGCTAGACGCACGACTGACTGTTAGCGTGCTTGAAGATGATACACTATGTGCATTGCAGAAAGGAGGAGATGCAAGCCTCACCACAAAAGATATAAATGATATGATAGACCTTGCAATCAGGAAGAGCCACGAGATAAGGAAGAAGATAGAGGAGGCATTATAAAAATGACACTCGACATTGAACCCTTGAAAGAAGAAGAATACACCAAGTACGAGAGAGCAAGATTAATAGGCTCAAGAGCATTGCAGATAAGCATGGGAGCACCCTTCATGGTAAAGCTATCACCCAAAGACCTCGAAGACATAGGCTACAACCCAATAGAAATAGCCAAACTAGAATTCGAGAAAGGCGTCCTACCCATAACTGTCAAGAGAATAAAGCCACATGAGAAGTAAAGTATTTTTTTAATAATTTTTAGGTTTCTTAGTTTTTTTGAGAACATTTAAAGTCAAAAAATCCTTTTATCTTGGAAAGAAATGTTTTTAAAT
>CAYGYA010000006.1:0-8176 GCA_964354085.1 uncultured Methanosarcinales archaeon | reverse complement strand
ACTAAAAGCAGACTTTGGAGAGCCTCTTCACAGCCTAATTGTTCCTGGAGAGCTGCACTTTGTAGAGGAAGATGCACTAAAGCAATGGAAAAATATATAAACGCACTTTGGCAGATTGTTTTTTGTAGCAAGAAAAGAGGTGCATAGTTGCAGGCCAATAATGATTTAGTAGATTTTTCTCATGAAAAAAAGGGGATGTCTCCTTTAATAGCTACCATGCTCCTGATTGCTTTTGCAGTTGCTCTTGGGGCCATGATTATGAATCTGCCTTTTTTTGACACACAAAAAGTCCCTTCTGGCCCTGATTGTTCCAAGGTGATGCTTGAGCTCTACCCTTACCTCTGTTATGCTGATAATATGATAAAGATTAGTGTTAGAAATACAGGAGAGGTTATTGATGGTTTGACTCTGAAATGGGTGGATGACGCAGGCCCTGGCCAGAGAGAAATACCTGAATCTCAGCTAGGAACAGATGCAGTGCTGAAAAAAGATATTCCTTTTCCAAAGACAGGCAAGACAAGCATCAGCCTTGTGCCTAGCATGACCTATAAGGGCCAGCTAGTGCCTTGCCCTGAGCCTGCATTGCAGTTTGAACAAGTGCCTAATTGTTAATGTGTTTGTTAATGTGCTAATAACAAAATTTTTTAATAGCTCTTTGTTCTTATGGTTGTATAATGAACATAATCCTCGATATCAGGAAGTCAGTTGAAGAGAATGCTGCTTCTTATTTTGAAAAGGCAAAGAAAGACAGGAAAAAGCTTGAGGGAGCAAAAAGGATTGTTGATGAATACAAGAAAAAGCTTAGTGTTCTTGAAGAGGAGCGCCTTGGGCCCAAAGCTGTTGTCATGATGCCTGTTAAGAAGGATTGGTTTGAGAAATTCAGGTGGTTTATATCGTCTGATGGTTTTCTTGTTATTGGAGGCAGGGATGCCACGACCAATGAGATTGTTATTAAGAAATACACTGAAAAGGATGACTTGGTATTTCACACAGACATGGCCGGCAGCCCGTTCGTGGTGGTTAAGAGAGAAGGCAAGCAAGGTGATTTTCCTCAGAGCACGATTCAGGAGGCTGCTGTTTTCACAGCAGTTTTTTCAAGAGGATGGAAAATGGGTATGCCCACTCTTAGTGTGTTTAGTGCAAGGCCTGAGCAGGTTACTAAGACTGCCAAGGCAGGAGAGTTCCTTGCAAAAGGAGCTTTCTATATCCAGGGTAGTGTAACTAGCTATCATCCTGAGATGAATTATGCTGTTGGAGTGTATGAAGGCAAAGTAATTGGCGGACCTGTTAGCGCAGTAAAAAAACACTGCAAAGATTATATTGAGATTGTTCAGGGTGACGAGAAGCTGAGTGATGTTGCAAAGCAGATAAAGAAAATGATAGGCGCAGGATTAGATGATATTATCAGGGCATTGCCTGCCAATTGCAAGCTGAAGAGAAACTAGAACCACTCATCGTAGAGCTCTTCTTCAAGCTCGTCCTCTTCATCCTCTGATAATAATTCCTTAATATCCTTTTCCTTTTTCTTTCCCATCGATGAATAGTAAGTGTTTTTGTTATTAAATAATTTTCGTTTTTATGAGATTATTAGCGAGGTTTTAAACCAGTAGGAACTCTTCACAACCTTTTTAAACAGCGAGCTTTTTCAATTTTCAAGCCATAAGGGTGATAATCATGAGGAAAGCATTTGTTATTATAGTGTCTTTATTAGCTGTTGTTTCATTGATTGCTTTGATAGGCTGCAAGCAAGCCAATGTTGAGAATAAGCCTGGCACTTTGTTTAATGAGAGCCTTAACCAGCAGATAGAAAACCTTACAAACGCTTCTATCCCTGCCAAAGAGTTCGAGGAGTTCTACTTTAATTATACCCCAAGAAACGACTCAAAGTATGAGCTGGCAAAAGATGATGTTTTTACCTTGACCAAGGGAGGTTTCAATAGCACACAAATTAGTTTTCTAGGAGTAATGCTAGGAGACTCCTATGACAAGGTTTTCCAGCTCCTAGGCATTCCTGATGTGGAGTTTACAGCCTCTGATAAGAGCTATAAGAACCTGGAGTATAGGAAGAATATAGGCCTTGGTGAGAAAGAAGCAGGGCTTAGCATTCACCTTGAGAATGACACTGTAACCAGGATTACTGTTACAAAATCATTTAACAAGTACTTGCAGGGTAACACAACCCTTGGCCAGTCAAAGGAATTTATTTATGCGCTCTTTGATGTGCCTGACTACCAGAACTTTGTCTCTAACCTAAGGGTCTTCCATTATGTTGAGAAAGGAGTTGAATTTTACTTTGATGCAAGGAATGTTGACAGGATGTCTTTTCTCTATCCCCATGTTTTCAAAGGAGTAACATATGTTTCTGCCCAAACAGAAGTTTCAAAGGGAGTATTTGTTAATACTACAGAACCGGTTGAGATAGAATAAGTTTTATAAACAATCTTTTTTTTCTTTTATTTTATGATATGCTTAGGTATTGAGAGTACAGCACACACATTCGGGATTAGTGTTGTAGATGATAAGGATAAGAAAGTTCTTTCTAACATAATAACTGCTTATAAGACAGAGAGCGGTGGGATGATACCTGCAAAAGTGGCAGAGCACCATGTTGAAGTTCTTGACGATGCTCTTAAAAAAGCAGTTGAGAAAGCAGGCATTAACTTCAAGGATATTGACATTATTGCTTACAGCCAAGGGCCTGGCATTGGCCATTGCTTAAGGATAGGCGCAGCATTTGCAAGAAGCCTTGCCTTGCTGTTAAAAAAGCCTTTGATAGGTGTTAATCACTGCATTGCTCACCTTGAGATTGGAAGATTCCTGACTCAAGCTAAGGACCCTGTGTTACTTTATGTTTCTGGTGCAAACACTCAAGTTATTGCCTATGAGGCAGGCAAGTATCGTGTTTTTGGTGAAACCCTCGATATCGGTGCTGGTAATTTCCTTGACAGTTTTGCAAGAGAGCTTGAGCTAGGATTTCCAGGAGGCCCAAAGATAGAGGAGTTTGCAAGCAAAGGGAAGAAATATGTCAAGTTGCCTTATAGTGTTAAAGGCATGGACATAAGCCTCGGAGGGCTCCAGACAAATCTTTCAAAAAAGATAAAGTCAAAAGAGCATCCTAAAGAGGATTTGTGCTTTAGCGTGCAAGAGACGGTTTTTGCAATGCTTGTAGAAGTTGCTGAGAGAGCAATGGCTCACACTGGCAAGAATGAATTGTTGCTTGGGGGAGGGGTTGCCTGTAATAAGAGATTGCAGGAAATGGCTAGAATAATGTGTGATGAAAGAAAAGCCAAGTGTTTTGTTCTTGAGAACCAGTTCTTTGTTGATAATGCGGCTATGATAGCAATCTGTGGCTTGGAAATGCACAAGTCAGGCATGAGCACCAGGATTGAGGAAGCGAATATAAGGCCTTATGAAAGGACTGACGACGTTGAGGTCAAGTGGCGTTAGACAAAAACCTCTGCATTCTTTTTTTTAAAACTAAATTCGATTTCAAGATCTTTTTCCTTGTTATATAATGATAAGCTGGAACTATGGTATGTTCCGTTCTTGTTCTCTGTCAATACAAAACTTTCTTCAAACAGTAAATCTTTAATCTTGTTCTTTAGATAATTTTTGAGCAGGATGATGTTCTTTACATACTCATCATAGTCCTGAATTGTGTTGTTGATGGTTATGAATTCTTGCTTCATGCTTTATTATATTGTCGTCATCCTTTATAAGCTTCACGCGAGAATGTCCAGTCGAGAACGAAAGAATTACGGATTTGTCCAGTGCCGTAGGCAGTGGACTCAAGAGCGCGCTCTTGTTGTCCAGTGGCGAAGTCATTGGGCTCAGAACGTCAGTTCTGTTGTCCAGTGATGTAATCAGCTTGCTAAGAACGATAGCTCTATTATCCTGTGGTGGTTGATTGGAAAGTTTTATAAATTACGATAATCATATTTTGTTAGCAAATACATAGGGGTGGGCGAGTGAATAAGCGAACAGTAATTTTTATAGCCAGCTTGGTTATGATAATAGTTTTTGCTGCAGTCGTCATAGGAACAAGAGTGCTTGCCAAGACCCAGAACAAGGATTTCAAAAAAGACCCTGAGTTCTACAAGGCATTAGGCAATCATTTTGCAGAAAAACAAGACTATGCAAATGCTATTATTGCCTATGAGTCAGCTCTCCTGCTAGGAGAAGACAATAATGTCAGGAATAACCTTGCAGTAATTTATTACAAGCAAGGAAAATACTCAGAAGCCATAGGCCAGCTGCGGACACTCATACAAACAGAGCCTGATAACCCAGGTTATCACTATGACCTTGCTGTTAATCTTGTTGACAGGTTCAGGAACAGCAAGGAGCAAAGCCTGGCTGATTTACAAGAAGCTCTTTCCGAGTATGAGAAAGCAGACAGTCTCTCGCCAGGCTATTCACATGCAAAAGAAAACATTGAGGTGCTGAGAAGGATTATTGGGAAGTAAGGTGGTTGTGAGGTTGGAAGCAAATGCCTAGGAACAAAACAGGAATAATATTGGCTGTCTTGTTAATTCTTAGTTTATTAATAAATGTTGGTTTAACCATCTACAATACTAGAATCCTGCTCCAGAACAATCAGTTAAGAAATGAAGTTTTTAATGAGAACAAGAATGAGTTCGAGCTTTTATCCCCAGACATAGCGTGGCTGGAAGTTGATGAGTTCCTGGAAAAACAGAAAACATTTACAATCTCATATTCAGATATTAAACCAAAGGTTCAGGAAACACTTACAAAGGATGTGACTGGCTATTACGGGTTCTATTTTGAGGACTTGGTAACCGGTGCATGGCTTGGGATTAACGAGAGAGAAGAATTTGTTCCTGTAAGCCTTCTTAAAGTTCCTTTGATGATTGCTGTTCTGAAAAAGATTGAGCAAAATAGCCTATCATTAACTGATGAAATTGAAATTCTTCCATCAGACATTGATTCAACATGGGGAGATTTAGCTGATAAAATAGGCCAGAAATTCACAATTAAGGCATTGTTAGAGCACATGATACAGGATTCTGATAATACTGCATTCAAGGCACTTTCCAGGCTGCTAACTCCTCAGGAATTTAATGAGGCACTACTCGCGGTTGGCCTACCGCGAGATACTGGCAGAGCAATTACACCTAAGAACTACGGTAACATCTTAAGAGCACTGTATCTTTCAAGCTATCTGAGAAGGCCCATGTCAGAGATAGGGCTTAATGTCATGCTTTATACCAAGTATAATTCACAAATCCCGGCAGGAGTCCCATCGAATATTCCTGTTGCCCACAAAGTAGGATTCTATTTTCAGCAAGGCTACTTCCATGATTGCGGCATAGTATACGTGCCTAAAAAGCCTTATATTCTCTGCGTTATGAGCAAGGATAGCGACAAGGTAGAGGCTGATAGGGTTATCAGCACAATCTCAAAAATAGTTTATAATTATGTGACTACAGGCAACTTTACCCAGTGAAACTTTTCTGTTTTGCCCGCAAAAACTCCAGAATTTCATAATAGCATTATTTAAAGCACCTCAAAGATTATGAAGAGCACAAAAATATTATGCAAAAAATTAGGGGGTGTTTTATGAAAAGAATTCTGGCAATTGTTTTGATTAGTTTAGCAGTTGTTCTTATGTCAACGTCAGTGCTTGCAGCTACAACTGCGGGCAGTACTTGGCTGAAGAATCCTTTTATGAGGCTGTGGAATGCGATACATGGGTTGCAAGGCCAGATTACTGGGATGGCAGTCAGCTCGGGGATTCCTGGACCTCAAGGAGAGCCAGGGCCTCAGGGACCGGCAGGAGAATGTAACTGTGATTTCTCAGCCACAGAACTTCAGTCCTTGGTTGCAAGGGTAGATGCGCTTGAACAGGGTGGAGGAGCTCTGCCAGATTGCATATTTGACAGTGATTGTGACGACAATAATCCTTGCACAGATGATGCCTGTGATCCTGAGGTTGGATGCGTTTATTCTGATAATGGCCTTTGCAACGGAGGAACAAGTAATGGAACAGGAGAAAACAGTGATGGAGAAATCATTGTCACAGAAATAATATATAACCCGAACGCTGTTTCAGATACATCGGGCGAATGGTTTGAGATATATAACTCTGGCGAGAGTGCAGTAAACCTTAATGGCTGGAGCATAAATGATTATGGCAGTGATAATTATGTATTCTCTGATAATATCATAATCATGCCTGGTGATTATGCTGTTTTGTGCAAGAATACAGATAGCGCTCTTAATGGGGGGATTTTTTGTGATGCTGGCTATAGTGGCTTTACCCTTGGCAACACTGCTGATGCAGTAATAATAACTAGGCCTGATTCTAGTGTGAGCGACGAAGTAGCATATGATGTTAGTGTTGAGCCTTGGAAGAGCATGAACAAGGCAGGCTATAGCCTTCAACTCGATTCAGGCAAGTATAATAGCGCTGATAATGACGATGGAGCTAGCTGGTGCAACGGCGCAGAGCCAACACCTGGAGGAGACTTTGGCACACCTGGAGGGATTAATAGCGAGTGCATTGCCGGCTGAGAAAATTATTTTTTTTGCTTAAACAATTTTTATTATGGCAAGAAATAACTAGCGGAACACTCCTTGCTGCTCAGCTAACCTTAATAAATACCTGGGGCTCATCAGATAACTATCTCCACTTTGGATAAGACACCCTTTATTAAACGCCCTCATCAAATAAATCATGGGGTCCTCATTAGGGGATCTAAGGCCGAATTCCTTATGAGCAATAACCTCATATTTAAGACCGAGGGTAGATTCGCTGGTGACAGTGCACAATCGGAACTTTTTAAGCACCAAAGACATTTAATCATCGTGAAGCGTGGATGCTCTAAATGAATCGCCTTCCTTTTCATAGTGATTATTATGCTCAAAATACTTGAAAATCATTCCGTGCCTGATGCAGGCTTCTAGATTAGCAAAGTCTGTGAAATTAAAGACCCTGTCTGGAAAATAATCTGGAGTAACAGCCTCAGCTTCATACCATTCTTTTTTCTTAGTAAAGCCAAGCATTAAAGCCAACCGGTCAACAGTCTGATGAAAAAGAAAGCTGTCATCCTTATAATCAGTTGCCTCAACTGCCTTCCTAAGGTCAATATACTCTGAACTGAGCATGGGTTTAAGGAGAAGCAGAAAGGCTTATAAATTTTGCCTAAATTTCATAGTCTGCTTTAACAGATATCCCCCTATTGCCTATGTACTTGGCCAGGCTCAAAAACCCAATATTTTATAAACTAGGCTTAATTATTATTTGTTGTATCAGAAGAATTTTAGTTAGTGTTTTGTGAGGCTCTTTCTGATAGTAAAGAAAATGGCTGGTTACAGATTTGTCAAGTATTGCAGGCTGTGCAAGAAGAGATTCTTGCTTAACCAGGGTGAAAAGAACCAGAATTATTGCGATGAGTGCATAAAAAAATTCAAGAAGGAGGAGTAAAAAATGAAAGGAAAAGTAAAGTTTTTTAACGTGAACAAGGGATTTGGCTTTATAGCAGCTGATGATGGCAGTGAGTTATTTGTGCATCACTCAATGATCAAGCCAGGAATCCTGTTAAAGGAGAATGACGAAGTAACCTTTGATGTTGAGCAGGGAGATAGAGGGGCTAGGGCTATTAATGTTGATAAGGCTTAGTTGTAAATTATTTCTTTATAAATTATTTTTGCTTTCTTAATAATTTATTTTATTTTTTTAATAAGAAAAGGATTAAAATCATTTCTTAAGCTTCTTATAAGCCAAAAATATCACTATTACCATTTCTATGAGCAGAACAATCGGCCTCAGGATCCTGGTCATGTCATTATAGTACCTGATGGTGCCTATGAACAAGGTTATCAATCCCCCTAGAAGGAATCCTGTGCCTATCCATTCATTTAGGGGGTTTTTCTTGACAGGAAGCACCAGCCCAATCCCTATGGCAACAAGAGCCATTATAGATGAAACTATGAATACAATAAGCCTGTATTGCTCCTGGGTTAGTTCCAAGCTGACATTGCAGTAGTCGCAGTAAGAACTGATAGGGCAGCCATTACTGCCATAGATGAATTGCAGCATGCCTCCTTTAGTGCATTGGGCAGTTTCAATATTAGAGCAATTCACTTCCTTAGCCACAGGAGTCATTGGAACAGGATATGCCTGCTGATTACAAAAATCCTCATAATTAGGAGA
>CAYGYA010000005.1:0-16832 GCA_964354085.1 uncultured Methanosarcinales archaeon | reverse complement strand
GATATTGACAGCGCAGATTCATTCCTTGAAAGATATGATTTGATTATTACAACGAGCGAGAAATTTGACAGCTTAATCAGGCATAAGGCTCCCTGGCTAAAGCAAGTCAAGACAGTTATTATTGACGAGGTTCATCTACTTAATGATCCTGGCAGAGGGCCAACACTAGAAGTTCTGATAACAATTCTTCGTTCTATCCTAAAGAATCTTCAGCTAATCGCCCTAAGCGCAACCATTGGTAACCCTGAAGAACTCTCAGCATGGCTTGGTGCAGAGCTGGTCATTGATGACTGGCGTCCAGTAAGGCTTGACAAAGGAGTTTATCTGAATGGAGAAGTTGAGTTTGAGTAAAAGGATTCTATGAGCGCGTCCGGATTCGAACCGGAGTTCCCTGGTTTCTCCTTAAGTTGCCTTTTGCAAGGCTAAGCCGAAGCCAAGAGTACTATCCAGGCTATACTACGCGCCCATTGAAATGATATTAATCAAGTAATGTTTATATAATTATTCAAATTATAATAAGAAAAGAGATTTAAATCCTGCTTACTTCTTTGCCAGGGTAATCTCAATTGTGGATACTCGAATGTCTTGTCCTTCCTGGTTCTTGAATCCTTCTGAATCAATTTTTATGTCTTTTAGCTGTATCTGGTCTTTGAGGAATCTCTTCACCACTACTTCTGCAATGTCAACTGCTCTGCTTATGAACTTCCCTCTTGCCTTTATGATTACTTCGCCAGCGCTCTTGGTTGTGAACTGCACAACCACGCCAGTCACATAGTTCATGAAAGGCTTGTTGCCAATAAAGACTGCGTTGTCATCTGCCATTTCAATCCCCCCTAAATCGTTGTTATTGACAGTTGTCTGCTGATCTCTGCTTAGCTTGCCTTCGCTTTTACAATCCTTGTAGCATAGCCTGCTATTATGTTTCTGAGCTTCTTTGATTTCACACTGACAAATTGTGTAACCTTTACCTTGTTTTCCTCGTAGTTAGTTGTGAAACTGTCTCCGTGCTCTTCTAGCATGCTGTGCGTTATTGCCTTCACTAGTCTTGTCTTTATTCTTCCCATTAGGCGTAAGAAAGATAAGTGATTTATAAAGATTACGGAGGCTTTAAGAGGAATCTCAACCTAGCTCAATAATAATCTTTGCTGCAACCTTGGCAGTAGCGTCATTAACATCCTTGTCAGGATTGAATCCTACAACATCATACATCCAGATGTTCCTGAGCATTTTCAAGCGCTGGATAAAATACAATAAATCCCTGGTGCTTATTCCACCCGGCTCTGGCTTTTCAACTGCAGGGGCAAAAGCAGGGTCTAGAACATCAAGGCTAATGCTTATGTAAGCCTTATTCCATTGCCTTGCAACACTCATAACACTGTCAGCAACTTCGTGCAAGGCTTCAAAGCTGATTTCTTTCATAGAATAATTCTTTATCTTATGCTCATCAATGAATCTCTTTTGCTCTTTGCTCATGTTTCTTATGCCTACAAGAATGATGTTGTTCTTATCCAGGATTTTCTGCTCAATCAAATCAGCAAGATAACCTTCATCAGGATGAGCATCAAAGACTATCATTCCTGCACCAGGGTTGTTCTTTGCAAAAGCCTTGAAAGCAGAATAAGTTATTGCATGATTAGAGCCGACAATAGCACAATAGGCAGTGTTCTTGCTAATTTCCTCCTCAACTATAGTCTCATCAATCTTTTTTATGTCAAAAACAGGCATTATTCCTGCTTCTGTGAGAGAGAAATCCTTTAAGTGCTCAACAATCTTGCCAGAATCTAATGTGAAGAGCTTCATTTCAGTTTCCTCACAATCCCTTTATTTGCATCAACTTCAACATTATCGCCTTCTTTTAATACTTGAGTAGCAATTTTTGTGCCTACAATACATGGTATTCCTAGTTCTCTACTAATAATCGCTGCATGTGACATAAGTCCTCCCTGGTTTGTTACAATTGCTGATGCTTTTTTACAAGCAACAACTATTTCTGGGGAAGTCGTATCAGCAACGAGTACGCCTCCAGGTTTCATTTTTTCTATCAGTTTTGCAATATTATCAAAACTATCATGACCATATCTGAACAGGCTAGCTTTACCTGTTATTTTTCCAGGATTTGCAACAACTCCTTTCAAGATATTTGAATGCTCATCAATCACTAGAAAACCTGATATGAACTTGTTTGCATCTAGTCCTGCCATGACAATTAAGGTATTACCTCTCATTAAAAAAAGATAAGCATTTTTTCTGCTAGCTAGCAAAGAGCAATCAATTTCTTTATTATCAAACAAAGCCAATATTTCATTTTGGGAGTGGAAGAATAAATCGCTAACTTCCAACCTGAATTGTTTACTGATAATACTTATAACTCTGCTCAGGAAGCTTGAGTTCCCAAAAATCATCTTGTTCATGAAATGTCTGCCATCATTTTTTATTTTTTCAAGCTGTTTAAGGTTCTGGGCAATAACTTTATTCTTCTTAGACTGCATAAAAGCTTCGTCCACATAAAAAAACTCTGTCTTGGAATAATGCAACCAGAATTCAGAACACAAATTAAAGAACTTTATCAATTCCTGCCTTGAAATGTTTTTTTGCTTCACAATTTTATTGAAATACTCTTCAGCTCTTTTCTGATAATTTTCAAAATTCTTAGCAAAGCGCTGAAAAGCTATTTTATTCTTAAAAAGCTTTACTCCTTCTTTCAATGTTTTCTCTTGTACCTTATTAGGCAAATATGTAGTCCAGATATTATCCTTAAAAGCAGCCATAACCATCAAAGGCTTATAATGCTTAAGAGAAATGCTATTTATCAAAAATGGTATTCCTGTTGCTTCAAATAATCTTACATAATCTTCAAACTTCTCTATAGGATTATCGAACTTAGACTTAGCTTTCAGCGTAGTTATCGGTCTGCTCTGTAGTATGTAGAGCATGTCATCATCGCCAACTGCCCATTCGATATCCTGTGGGTTTCCATAGTGCTGTTCTATCCTTATGCCAAGCTTTGCCAGCTCTTTTATCTCCTTCTCTATCAGGGACTGGGAATTGGCTTTAGCCTTATCCAGCCTTATTTTTATGTTATTGCCAGTCTTAGCATCTCTGTAAAGAGCAGTAGTTTTCTCCTTAACATTAATTTCCCTTATTTTAAAAGGGTTTTTCTGCAAAAGATACATATCGGGGGTTACTGCGCCAGAAACAACACTTTCTCCAAGGCCAAAGCTTCCCTCAATTATTATTTCGTTCCTGTCGCCGCTTACAGGATTAACAGAAAACATAACTCCTGCTTTCTCGGAATTGACCATTTCCTGCACAACAACACAGATTAGCACTTTCTCATGGTGGAACTTGTTAATGACTCTGTAATAAATTGCTCTTGATGTAAACAATGAAGCCCAGCATTCCTTGACAGCTTTCAGCAAGTCTTTTTCTCCTTTCACATTGAGAAAGGTGGCTTGCTGCCCTGCAAAGCTGGCTGTTGGTAGGTCTTCTGCTGTTGCCGAGCTCCTGACAGCAACGAATTTATCTCCTAAGATTTTGTAATTAGCTATTATTTCCTGCTTAACATCTGCCGGAATCCTTGATTTTTTTATTAATTCCTGAATCCGCTTGCTTTCCCTATCAAGCTCAGATGTCTTCTCAATGTCAAGTTTGCTCAGAGAAGGAAAAATCTTTTTCTCTAAATCGTTCTCTTTGAGGAACTTCTTATAAGCATTCACTGTTATGCAGAAACCATTAGGCACAGGAAACTTTTTGAACATCTCACCAAGATTGGCTCCTTTCCCACCAGCGAGAGGCAGGTCTTTCTTGCTTAAGTATTTGAACCAACGAATAAACTCTGCTTTGTTAATCATAACAAGATGTAAAGTGGCTTTCTTTATATATTTTCCTTCAGAAAACAGCCAGGATACTTCAGGCATTCCTTAGTATATCCACAGCAATCTTTGGGTCTGGGCCTTTAAATATGTAGCTTCCTGCCACGAGAATATCTGCTCCTGCTTCTATCACTTCATGAGCAGTGTCTGCATTAATGCCTCCGTCAACTTCTATGGTTAGCATCGGCTTCTTTTTTCTCAGGCTCTTGATCTTTTTTATTGTGCTCTTTATGAGCTTTTGCGAAGGCTTGCCAGGCTTGACAGTCATTACAAGAACATAATCAATTTCATTCAGGAGCTTATCGATATTGGAAAGAGCAGTTGCGGGGTTAATAGCTATTCCTGCCATCACTCCCTTGCTCTTTATCTTTTCAATGAGTTTTTTAGGGCTTTTAGTTGCTTCTGCGTGAAAGCTTATCATGCTAGCGCCTGCTTTTATGAACTTATCAACCAGCTTCTCAGGCTGCTTAACCATGAGATGAACATCTTTTTTCAAAGGAGAAGGAT
Source organism: uncultured Methanosarcinales archaeon (assembly GCA_964354085.1). Lineage (GTDB taxonomy): Archaea > Nanobdellota > Nanobdellia > Woesearchaeales > SM23-78 > SM23-78. The sequence continues at coordinate 12,453 of CAYGYA010000005.1, read as the reverse complement.
TAATGCTCTTCACAAACTCTGCGTCAAAAGTCTTGTCCTTGACAAACTTGCCGTCCATGACATCAAAGTGGATAAAGTCAGCATTGCTGACGCGCATAACAGCCTGGTCAACTATTGTCTTATCGCTCCAGTCCAGGCTCAATATGCTAGCAGCAACTTTAACAATCAATCATACCACCTTGAGAGGATAAACTTGGTATTATCATTTATAAAATTTGCTATTAATCAGATGAAAAAAATATGTTTTTGGAAAATTTTATATAACTATCTTGTTTATATTCAGTCAGTGAGGTGATATTGATGGATAACAAAAAAAATGAAATTTTTTTTGAATCCCCAAAAATCATAGGAGGTGATTTTTGATGGATATTCCTAAGACTAAAATAATTCTTGCAGCAGACCATGGAGGTTTTGAGCTAAAGGAAAAGCTCAAGAAGTTTTTGCAAAGCAGTAATCTTATTTTCGAGGATTTATCCCCTAAGTTTGTTGAGGGAGATGATTTCCCAGATGTTGCTTTCAGGGCTGCTCAGAAAGTAGCTAAGACCAAGGCTCTGGGCGTCTTTGTGTGCGGCGCAGGCATTGGCATGTGCATGGCTGCTAACAAGGTTAAGGGCATCCGCGCAGCAATGGCTTATGATGAAACAAGTGCAAGGCTTAGCAGGCAGCACAATGACGCTAATGTTCTCTGCCTTGGCGGAAGAACAACAAATGAGAAGACTGCTGTCACAATTCTCAAGACCTGGCTAACAACCAGATTTCTTGAAGGCCATTACGTAAGGAGAAATGATAAGATAAGAATGTTTGAGAGCGGCCAGTATTAATTTATTTAGTAATAAATTCTTTAGCCTTTTTAACAATAGCATCTACATCTATTCCAACATATTTCATTAGCTCAACTGCTTTTCCAGAGCAGGGCATCTTGCTCACTGCAAGGCATTCAACTCTTATTCCATACTCATTAAGTTTCCTGCTTAATGACTCTCCTATTCCTCCCTGAGGATAATGGTCCTCGACAACAATCACTTTATTATTGCTTTTCTTTATTTCATCAGAAAGTTTTCTTGAATTAAGAGGCTTGACACAGTAAAGGTCGATTACACGAACATTAACTCCTTCTTTCTGTAAAGCATCATAAGCTTTTATTGCTTCATGAAGTGTTATGCCTGCGCCAATGATTGCAAGCTTGTCCTCTTTTGATTCGCGCAATACTTTAAATCCTCCTAGCTCGAATTTCTCTTTCTTATCATAAATAACAGGAGTCTTTGGCCTTGTTGTACGAACATATTTTATTCCCTTAGCCTTGCTTGCCAGTTCCACAAGCTTCTCTGCTGAAACAGCATCTGATGGATAGAGAACAATGCTTCCTGGCAAGGTTCTGAACATTGCAATATCTTCTAGTCCCATCTGGCTTGGCCCGTCTTCACCAATGCTTACTCCTACGTGTGAGCCGCAGATTGTGAGGTTTGCACTTGATAGCGCTGCCATTCTTAGCTGGTCATGAGCTCTTGATAGGAATGCTGCAAATGTTGAAGCAAAGACATTATATCCTTTGACACTCAAGCCAAGAGCTATGCCAATCATTGCCTGCTCTGCAATATAGCACTCAACATATTTTATTGGGTAAGCTTTTGCTATTTTTTCAGAAAAAGTTGAGTTGCTCACTTCTGCGTCAAGAGCTACAAACAAATCATTGTTCTGAGCAAGCTTGACAAGTGCAGTTCCATAGGCTTCTCTGGTAGCTACAGGCTCTCCTATTGCATAATCAGGAATTACTGGGTTGCTTGAATTCTTTAGCTTAATCTTTGTTTTCTGAGGCTTGGTTATCTTTATTCTAGGCATTTTTACTTCTGGAATCTCAGCCAGTGCCTTTGTTAATTCTTCATCAGTTAAAGCTTTGCCATGCCATCCTTCCTTGTCCTCTAAGAAAGATACTCCTTTGCCTTTGTAAGTCTTTGCAATGATTACTGTAGGCGAATCTTTATCCACTTTCCTTGCTTCTTCAAAAGCATTCATCAACTCTGCAACATCATGACCATTTACTGGAATTGGACTTGCTCCTAGCTCCCTGAACTTTCCTTCATAAGCTTCTATGTCATGCCCTAGCATTGTTTCTTTTGACTGCCCAAGCCTGTTAACATCAACTATTACACAGAGATTATTAAGCTTGTAATGAGCAGCCAATGATATTGCTTCACAAACAGAGCCCTCTGCACTCTCACTATCACCCATAAGAACATAAACACGATAATCCCTGGATTGCATTTTTGCTGCTAATGCCATACCAACACCAACAGCAAGTCCTTGACCAAGAGAACCAGTGGCTACTTTCACCCATTTTAGTGCATTAGGCATTGGGTGGCCTTCATAAGGGCTTCCAAACTTTCTAAGAGTCATCAAGTCCTTATTAACGCATCCTGCCCTGTAAAGCGCAGAATAAAGTATTGGAGCAGCATGCCCTTTGCTCAGAACAAATTCGTCATTGTCAGGATTAAAAGGGTTTCCAGTATCATACTTCATCTCATTAAAGAATAATACGCTCATTATTTCTGCGCAAGACAAGCAGCTAGTAGGATGGCCACTTCCTGCTGCTGTAGTCATCTCAAGAACATCACGCCGCATAAGGTCTGCTATGTACTCAAGGTCATCTTTAACCTTGTTATTATCTTTCTCTGCCATTAATCTGCCTCTTTTTGAAAATTAATCTCAGAACTTCAGCTTCTTTGCTGCATAAATCTTTTTTTTCAAGCTGTCCTCAATCTCAATCAGCCTGTTATACTTTGCAGTTCTCTCACTTCTGCAAGGAGCTCCTAGTTTTATCTGGGTTGCTCCAATGCCAACAGCAAGGTCTGCAAGATAGGGGTCTTCTGTTTCTCCGCTCCTGTGGCTTACAATAATTTCCCAGCCAGCTTCCATTGCTAATTTTGCTGCATTAAGAGCTTCTGTTAATGTTCCTATCTGGTTAACCTTGAGAATCATTGCATTTGCCAGGTTCTTTGAAATAGCCATGCTTACACGGTTAGGATTGCTTACTGTCAAGTCATCAGCAACCACCTGGGTTCTCCTGACTTTTGCAGCTGTCTGCATAAACTCAGACCAGCTTGAGAAATCATCCTCTCCAAAACCATCCTCAATGCTCTTAATATCATACTTTAGTAACAAGCGGTCATAGTACTGTATTAATCCATTCGGAGAGAAGCTGACGCCAACATCATACATTCCTTCATGATAAATATTGCTTGCAGCTACGTCCAAGCCAATGCGAATCTTCCTCTTATAGCCAGATTTTGCAATTGCTTCGCTAACAATATCAAGAGCTTCTTCTCCTGTCCTTAATGGTGGAGCAAATCCTCCTTCATCACCCACATTAGTGGCATTCTTGCCATATTTGTCATCAATAATCTTTTTCAAAGTATGATAAGTCTCACTAACCATTCTTGTTGCTTGTGCAAAGTTCTTAGCTCCTGTTGGTATTAGCATGAACTCCTGTATTTTCAGGAAATTTCCTGCATGAGCTCCTCCATTAATCACATTAGCCAAAGGAACAGGAAGCATTGGATGGTTTTTATTGCCAAACAATTCTGCAATGTACTCATAAAGCTCTTTGCCTTTGAACTCAGCTGCGGCCCTGCTAACAGCCAGGCTTACTCCAAGCATTGCATTAGCACCCAGGTTTGACTTATTCTCTGTCTTGTCAAGCCTCTTCATAGCAAGGTCAACTTCTTCCTGGCGAAGCACACTCAATCCATTAAGAGCCTTGTTAATCTTCTTGTTAACATTATGCACAGCCTTTTCAACACCCTTGCCATGATATTCCTTGCCTTTATCCCTCAGCTCAAGAGCTTCATGCTCTCCTGTGCTTGCACCGCTGGGAACAAAAGCATAGCCAGAATACTTCTTAGTCTTGACAACAACTTTGAGCGTTGGATTACCCCTGGAATCCAGAACCTGAATTGCCTTTATTGATTGAATTTTGTCCATAAAATCACCCTTTTAAACAATTAATATGATGAACAAAGTATTATACTTGGCTTTTATCAAAAATCAAAAAAGTTGATTTTTGTAACACTCAGAAATCATCAAATGATTTCTGGTGCGCAAAACATTTTGTTTTGCTGATACTTCGACATTAGGTCGAAGATATTTATTAATTTTCTGGTTTTGCAACTAATTAAGTAAATAAAAAATAAAAGAAAAATAAGAAAAAAAAATTTAAAATTATACTTCCATCTTTCCAGAGATTGTACCGGTTGCTATATGGGTCTCTGTTTCTTCACTCTTCTGATAAGTTACTTCTATATTCCCTTTAAATGAATTACTACCAGTTAAGCAATCTGTAACAGATAAAAATTCAGTAGAATTGGTTCTTTCACCATTGTTTAACCATATCGGGTAACCTGAAACAGTACATACGTCACCATTTGCGTTAGTTACTCCTACAAGTGTAATGTTTGCGTCAGCTCCCAAATTGTTTTGTAAATAAAACCTAACTTCTGTCGCGGTTATTTTATACTCCACGCAACTGAATCCTCCTGTTACCATGCATTTGCTTGGCATGAACTTGTCTGGGCTTAGAACTCCAAAGTATGCTAGTGCTCCGATTGCTGCCAGCACTACTAGTATTGCCCAACCATATGTCATTAAGAACTCCATTGCTGCTTGTCCTTTTTTCATCTTGTTCCACCTCACTTTATTATTATGAAGATAACCTTCATTCTGATTAACGTTCCTATTCTTTATAAATTTTTTGGTAAAATATTGTCTGGCAAAGAGGTTTATATAAATCCTTTGAATATGCTGCGGATTAGGAATGAGGCAAGGGTGAATAAAACAACAGATATGATGATGTAAATGGGTATTCTTTTAAGCCCGTCTTTTACGTGTCCCTTTCTTATAACGCTTACAATGCAGGCTGAGGATATGGATGAGATTATTAGCACCAGGTAGGCAAATATTGTGAAGTCTGAGCCTTTGATAGTGTCCCCTGAGAATCCAATGCTAAAAAACGCGCTTGAGGTTTTCATGCTAGTGCCTAATTTGCTGGTTATCTGCTTTATTATGACTAAGAGCTGGTTTGCCAGGGCAAAAAGTATAGGTGCTGCTACTATGGTAGCAAAGGTTATGAATATTACATAGGTGGTGACACTGGATGACATTTCTTTTTGCAGTATCTTTTCCTCTTCTATGTTCAATGATATCTTGTTGAGCAGGCCTGCCATTTCTCCTCCTGCTGCCATTCCCTCAAGCAACAGGCTTATTGACCTCTGGATTACCTTGGAATCATACTTCCTTGCAAAGGTGGTGAGCGCCACAGAGAGGTCTTCTCCTGCCATTGTGTTCTTGGCAACATTTTCTATCTCCTTTGCCAGCACTCCAAATCCTGGCCTGACAGCATACCATAGTGCCTTGTCAACTGGCATGCCTGCGCTTATATTTGCGCTAGTTAGCTGGAGAAAGTCAGGGAATACTCCCTCTACTGCTTTTGTTCTCTGGTATATCTTCATGTCAAGATAGAACAGGTAAATAGACCAAATAATCCCTAAGAGAAGGAAGAATGCTGTCAGCCAAAAGCCTAGAATAATTACTAGCAGGCTAAGCAGGCCTGTCTTAAAGGTGATCCCTAAAATGATTATAACAATGTTCAGGATTATGCTGATGACAAAATTAATCCTGAAAATATTTTTTGTGGCTTGTTTTGCATCTGTTCCTTCAATCCCTGCTTTCTCAAGGTATTCCTGGAGGTTGATGTTTCTTGCAAAGCCTCTAATAGTGAACTTCTTCTTTCTTTTAAAGAGTTTTTTATCTTTTAAGCTTTTTAATTTCATAAACCTGTTTTTGAGGCGCTCCCTGGCTTCATTATCTTTTATTTCTTGTTTTGCCTCTGGCGTATTCTCTTTAAGGTTTTTTTTCAGCTTTTTATTGTCTTCTATGGCCTGCGCTATCTTATCTTCACTCTCTGCTGGCTTTGCTTTCTTTTTAAAAAAATTAAATTTCATCTCTTATCCTCAAATCATGTTCTTGTATTCATATCTCCATTGGAGGCCTTGCTGATTTTATTATGGCTAAAAACATTAGCTGGACAAACCCAACCAAGCCTGCTATTACCAAAAGGAAGGGCAGAGGTAGTGAAAACCCGATAAAGGTTGCTAGCACTACCATCACAGTAGTGCCAAGGCTGGGCACTATTACTGCCATCATCATGTAAAACATTGCCAATGGGTTGAGCTTTCTTCCATATTCTTTTACTGCTATCTGCTGCTGCCTAACAATCTGGTCTATGACAGCATTGAGCGAGTCAGCCACATCTGCTCCTGTTCTCATGGAGTTAAGAACCTGCCACATGAGCTTTCTCAGCTCTGGAGAAGGGGTAAGGGTTATTGCCTCGTTAAGAGCTTCTTCCATTGTGGTGCCAAGGTTGATTTTCTCAACAACCTCGTTAAAAAAAGGGCCTATGACCTCGTAGTTCTTGCCTAGGTTGATAAATGCGTTATAGAGAGGGACTCCTGATTCCAGTTCTATTATCAGGAATCTTCCTGCGAAAACCAGTTCCTGGTTAATATGCCTCTTCATCTTCTCTATTTTTACATCAACAAACCTGATGAAATAGAAGAATGAGAATAAGAATATGGGCGGAGCAAAAAGTAGAATCGCCGGCTTTTTAAAAAATGCAAAAACAATTATCAGCAAGCCAAAAGTAAGAAATATGGCTGTGGAAAATGTTTTCTTGACATAATGCTCTGGCTCCTCATTTATCCTTGCCCTGGCTAATTTCAGCTTGAGCTCAGGTATGCTCCTGGCGAGCATTTTAAAGATACTTGCTGGCATAAAAACCCTCCCAAAAAATTAAAAAGCATAATAAAATCTGATTAGTGATAAAGGCGAACCCTATTGCTTAAAAAACCCTAAGCCTCAATCCTCAAGTTTTTTATTAGCGTGAACAAATTTCATCATATTGGCTTTGTCAGTGTAGTATTCTGCAATTAATCTCCCTACTTCGTCAACATCAGTAATATTAAGCTTGACCATATAGTTAAGCACTTTTTCCTTCTCGTCAAGGTCTTGCCTTATCTGGCTGTCACTCATGCCTGTGTAAAGCCTGAGGTTCTTGAACAATGATTTTGAAGGATTCTTTTTCACAAGCCTGTCAGACTGCTGGTCGTACTGCATCAGGATGTTGACAGTGGCGTCTTCCAGTATCTCTGCTATTTGGAAAGTTCTTCTCACTCCAGTTCTTCTGTTCCTGAACTGGACTATTATAAGGCTTATAGCGGGAAGCAGTATCGGAGGCACTTCAATAGGCGCGTGCGTAAGCCTGTCAACTGTCTGCTCCGCATTATTTGCGTGGAAAGTTGCGTAGACGCTGTGGCCTGTATGAATGGCTTCAAAAAGAGTTTCTGCCTCTCTCTTCCTCCTGACTTCACCAACAATAATCCTGTCAGGCCTCATTCTCAGGCTGTTAACAAGCAAGTCTTCCATGCTGATTTCTCCTTTGCCTTCTGCATTTGGAAGCCTGGTGTTCATGGGAACCCAGTGCAGGAACTTAGGCAGCCTTATCTCCCTTGTGTCCTCTATGCTTATGATCCTCTGGTTTGGTGGGAAGAAGTCTGCAAAGCAGTTAAGGGCAGAAGTTTTTCCACTAGCAGTTCCTCCTGCTATTATTGCGCTCATCTCGTATTGTATAGCCATCCATATTATTGCTGCAGCTTCAACCGATATGGTTTCGCTCATAATAAATCTTGTAATTGTCCAAGGGTCTCTTGCAAATTTTCTGAAAGTCAGGGTGTTGCCAGCTGTGCTTATAGGCATGAGTGTAGCATTTACTCTGTCGCCTTCTTCAAGATGGGCATCAAGCAATGGCTCCAGGACTGATATTTGCCTGCCAACTTTTCTTCCGATAATGCTTGCGAAGTGCCTTGTCTGATCTTCATCCCTGACATAAACATTAGTCTTAAGCCATCCATGCTTCCTGTGATAAATCCAGATAGGCTCAGTAGCATCATTAACCACAACTTCCTCTAGCTGATGATCATTCATCAAGAACTCTATCATGCCCAAGCCAAGGCTCTTGGTTAATAAGTAGCTGGTAAGGAAGCCTTTAGTCTCATCGTCAAGGTCAGGGAAGTACTTGTTAATAAGGTCAGCTATAGCCTCTTCAAACTGGCTTTCAATGAGCTTGGTCTTTTTAAGGTCAGTAAGGTCAATCATCTCAAGATTAACTGCCCTGATAAGCTCCTGCCTTATCCTCTCAAGCATGAACTCTGTTGTTTTAGAAATGCTGGCAATGCTGACCTCGTAGATGGGCACAAATTCTCCCTTTTTCCTAACAATAGTTACCTTGATAGGGATATTCTTTGCCTTGTACTCATAATTATCAATAACTTTTTCTGAACCAGAATCAGAATCTCCCTCGTTGATGGCTTTTTCTTTCTTAGAAGGCTCTTTCTTCTCAGTCACTAAAATACTCACCTCTTTTCCTACCTAAAAGATAATACCTATTGATAAATGCATTATAATCAAGAATATATAAATCTTGCTATATCTTACAATAAATAGCTCCTGAATAGCCTCTATGATTTAGAGATGTTGAGAAATATTCATAATGATTTAGAACAACATATATTATAAGGCTTTAATCCTTCTTGGTTATCAAGTCTGTCAGCTCTTCAAGCTTTTTTATAAAAAAGCTTTTCTTTTTATCAATTTCTTCAAAGTCTTTCTGGAGTTCTTTTACATAATTAGTAACATCACTGCTCTTCATAGACAAGTTGAAGCTGGTAGCCTTCATTATCAATCCTTGAAGCTCCTTCTCCATTTCAACCTTGCCTTTGTCAAGGGTGTCAATCAGCTCCTGAATCTTGCCCTTCCTTTCAAAGAAAGACTTGAACTTATCAGAAGCAGCTATGCTCTCAAGCTTGTACTTGTCAAGCTGCTTGTTCTTCTCTCCTATTTTCTTGAGAACAGAATCCTGCACAGCAATTATTTTTTCTTCTTTCTCCTTAGCAGCATTCATGATTGGCTCAAGCTCTGTGTTCATCCTGAACTTGAGGTCCTTCTGCAGGCTATCTGCCTCCTTTAGGTCAGAATCCATTTTTTCAATAGAGCTCCTTAGAATCTTCTTCTGCTCATCAATCTTGTTATCAATTGATTTCAGAATCTGGGCCAATGCCTCAATCCTATTCTTAATATTGTCTCCTCTCTTCTCAAGATAGCCGAGCTCAACCTTGGCTTCCTCCACCTTGGCTCTTTCTACACTTATCTCCTCTATAAATAAGTCATGCTTCTTCTGCTGCTCTGCTATCTGGCGGTGCAGATTCTCAATCATATCCTGATAATCAAACCTCTGCTGGATTATGTCCTTGTCAATATTCTTCTTTAAATCCTCATAATGCCTTAGCTCCTGGAGCTCTTCCCTTACCTGGTCAACATCCCTGCCAATAACCTCTCTTAACTTGCTGAACTCCTCTTTTATCTTCTCAAAGCCCTCTGATTCCCTCTCTAATGACTTAAGAGCAGTCTCAACCTTCCTGGTGAAAGCATCTTTTTTAGAAGAGTACTCCTTGGCTTTTTTGACCACTTCTCCCTTGTTAAGCTTTCTCTCGCAAAGATAAGTCTTGCTGAACTTGTACTCAACAGTAATTAATCCCTCATCCTCTAAGAAATCAGTCCATTCCTGCACAACAGGCACGCTTACTCCCAGCTCATTAGCAGCCTCATTAAGATTGACTCTCTTTTTCCTGTTAATCAGGTCTAAAAGCTTGTCAACACCAGTCTCAATGTTCCTCTGAGCCATAAATAAACCTCTTTTTTAACTCCTGTAAGCTATTGTCAGTTTATGAAGGTATAAAAACTTTTCTTTTTTCTGGTTAGCTGAATAATATTTTGTCCCCTACTGCTGTCTTTCCCATCACGCCAACAGGCAGCTCTATAACATACATTGATTTTGCTTCGGGATAATAATCCCGGAATGGCTTCAATCCTTTTTTTATCTCAACCACTCGTTTGCTCTTGTCAAGGAATAATAAGTCTATTGGAAAGAACACCATGAACATGGTTATTGGATTAGGCTGCTCTTTCCTGAAAATAAAAATCATCCCATAATCAGGCTTTTTCCTGATCATCAAGCCAGTCCCCTTAGACCAAAGGCTCTTGCATATTATTGCTTTCTTTATTATTACAAATTTCTTGGTTTGGTTTTTTATGCTCGTCATTTTATGATTGTAATTTTTTATTATGGGCAGACTATGTAGTTCAGGTTCTCAATATAGTCTGGCGATGGCGGCATTGTGTGGTTTACATCAATCTTGAACCAGTCGTAAGTGCCTGTGATGTTTTGCACAGAGCAGGTAACATTACTGTAGCTGGCTGTTATGTTGGTGCTGTTGCTGAACAGTATGTAATCAATAATGCTTCTGGATGAATCATAAGTAACTATCTGGGTGTCTAGTTCAGGGATGTATACGAAACTCTCAATCCCATATGGCGAACTTGAGAAGTTGCCTTCAAGCCTCATGAGGAAACTCGGGGCGAGAGTATTATTAGTATAGCTCATATTGGTGACATGATACAACAGGTTAGCCGGATCCTTATTCCCTGTGATAAAGTCAGTTATATTGCTGATTCTAATCGGGTTAGGCACTCTTCCGTTTGTTGCCACACTATAAATAGGGTCTCTTATGCTTATTATTGATACATTAGCAGAATAGGTTTTACTAAAATCCCATCTGGCAAGCCCTTTCTGGTCAATCAAATTAATCTGGACAGTTACATTAACAATAACCTGCCATGGAAATTCTTGGTAAAGGGTTATGCCGGTGATATTTGGAACAGAAATATTAATGTCAAGGCCTATCATATCTGCGATCACCCTGAGCTTATTGAGATAATCTGAATAGGTCGCGTCCTTAAGCACGTCTACTGATGTACCATTAACAGTCCCATTATAAAAAGCAACTCTAAACATCTCTTCTGAATCATTGAGGTATTGGCCTGTCTTTGCAACATAATCCTCCATTGCTATTAATGACCTGAAGCCAGAGATGTAGATGACTCTTTTTGAATCAGTATCAATGCTCCTGATAAAATCATTAATTGTCCTAACCCTGGTCTCAAAAACTTTTTGCTTGTCAGTATACGAGTACTCCTTGTAAGCTAAAAAAACAACTATCATCAGCGCAATGAAAATAGAGCTAAGTAACAGATAGAAGATTCCTTTCTTACTCAGTAACAAGGATGTTTTTTTCATTTTTTATTTGTGCCTCATTGCCAAACCTCGGCTTTTACTATGGTCGGCCCCCACAGATAAGGAACTGATGATATTGTAGTTATCACTATTTCTATGTCCGCAGCATCAAGATCAACAAATATCTTGCCGTTGTCATCAAAGTCAAGGTCTCTTAACAGACTATAAACCGCAACATCATAAGCATCTTCATCATCATAAGCTCCATCTGCAAGCGTGTAATTGGTCGCAGTGTAGCTGCACTTTTTGCTACCGCTGTAATCCCCTGGTATGGACTTTGTATTGTTGGTATCATCCTCAAATTGGATGGTCCAGTTGCAGCCTTCTGTTTTTTCAACAACTCCTGAGCGCGCAGTTGACGAGGGAACAAGCGCAGTATATATTAAGGAATTATTTTTTGAGCAGCCTGTAGAATTGGTAGCGTTGTCTCCCGTGTCTATATAGATTGTATTCGTACCATTGACAAAGAGATTCGGGGGAGCCTGTACGAGGTATGGATCACCAAGGGTTATATAGTTGGAATTGTATTCTGTAAGATTATAAGTCACAATAGAATTTATTGCTAGGGTGCGAGTCCAATGCTCACCTGAATAAGAAGTAACTTTAGCATCTGCTATTCTCACACCTGAAGGCAAGTTTACTTCTGCTGAACAGTTGTTAAATTGAGGTGATTGCATCTCAACAGATATCTCATTAGGAGTTGGCTGCTCTATTACAGGAGTGTAAGTGTATGATATGTAAGAATCACCATAAAGATTGGATGCGGAAAGGTTTCCTCCTGAAATGACTACTGTCTGGCTTCTAACAGTGGCAGCAATTATATTAAGCACCACTTGATTGTAAAAGTCAGAAAGAGCAGATGTGTTATCGCTCTTAGCATAAAGACCTTCACCACAGCGAGCTATGCCTTGCAATGTAGGCTCGTCAGCACTAATGCTGTAACCTACTGCAAACACCTGCAATCCCCATCTCTGCCTAGCAGTGCAGGCTGCTTGTATTGCGTCATCGCTTGCAGTGTCTACGCTTCCATCCCCATCAAGGTCTCCTGTAGTTCCCTGCTCACCGCATTCCTCATTTGCCTGACCATCTGTCATTACCAACATGGCTCCTTGCTCTGTCTTGTTAATTCCTACTAATTCAAGGTCAAACTTAGCGCTTGCTACTTCATTAACCAAATCTACAGCAACAACATTATCCCCTAGCCTAAAATAAGAGTT
>CAYGYA010000004.1:0-9753 GCA_964354085.1 uncultured Methanosarcinales archaeon | reverse complement strand
TTCATTAAGTCAGGTCCTGTAATGGCATTTGCGCTTGAAGGTGTCGATGCTATTGATAATGTGAGAAAGATTGTCGGGGCAACAGAGCCAAAATCAGCTGTCCCAGGAACAATAAGAGGAGACTTCAGCCATGTTAGCTTTGCCCATTGCGATGAGAAAAAGCAGGGAGTGAGAAACCTGATTCACGCATCAGCTGACAAGAAAGATGCTGAGTACGAAGTCAAGCTCTGGTTCAACTCAAAGGAATTGCACACTTACAAGACAGTACATGATGTTCATGTATTATAATATCAGCATTTGATTATTAAAGATAAAACACACAGGTGACTACAATATGGGCGAAAAGATGAGTGATAAGATTGGAAGGATTATGAATGATCCTAAGCATATAAGGAATATTTGCACTAGTGCGCACATCCACCACGGAAAAACAGCATTCACAGACAACTTGCTGGCTGCTTCTGGCCTTATGGCTGAGAAATTCGCAGGAGACCTGGACAAAGGAATGGCTACCTGGCAGCATGCTGACGAGCAAGAAAGATTATTGACTGTTGACGCTGCTAATGTTTCAATGGTTCACGATTACCAGGAAAAAGAATACCTGATTAACCTAATAGATACTCCTGGACACGTTGATTTCGGAGGAAACGTCACAAGAGCAATGAGAGCTATTGACGGAACAGTTGTCCTTGTTTGCGGCTCAGAGGGAATAATGCCCCAGACAGAGACAGTCATCAAGCAGGCTCTAAGAGAAAGAGTCAAGCCAGTGTTGTTCATCAACAAAGTTGACAGGCTTATCAAGGAGCTCCAGCTTCCTCCTGAAAAAATCCAGGAAAGAATTGCAAAGATAATCATTGAGTTCAACAAGTTAATAGAAGAGATTGCAGAAAAGGATCATAAGCAGAAATGGCAGGTTAATGCTGCTGACGGAAGCGTTACTTTTGGAAGCGCAAGAGACAACTGGGCTTTATCAATTCCTTACATGCAAAAAAAGAATATTAAGTTTGCTGAAGTGCTTGAGGGCTACAAGATAGAAGACCTGGAGGAGAGAAAGAAGTTCTTCTGGGGAATTGCTCCATTGTACGAAGTAATCATGGACATGGTAGTAAAGCACCTGCCTAACCCATTAGAAGCACAGCCTTATAGGATTCCAAAGATTTGGCACGGAGATCCAGAAAGCCCTCTTGGAAAAGGAATGATGACATGCGACCCTAATGGAAAGCTGGCATTCTGCATAACCAGGGTTCTTATTGACCCAAAAACCAACAGGGAGATTAACGCAGGAAGGCTTTACAGCGGAACCATGAAAGAAGGCATGACAATATACCTTAATAACACCAAGAAAGAGCAGAGAATACAAAATGTCTACATGTATGTAGGAGTAAAAAATGAATCTTTTAATAATGTCCCTGCAGGCAATGTCCTTGCAATAGGAGGAATTGATGGCTATGCGGGTGAAACAATTACTGAAGAGCCTGACCAGCCTTTTGAGGAATTAAGGCACATATTTGAGCCAGTAATTACCAAGTCTATCAAGGTTACAAACACAGCAGACCTGCCAAAGCTTGTCGAAGTCCTAAGGAGAGTTGCAAAAGAAGACCCGAGCATCAAGATTGAGATTCATGAGGAGACAGGAGAAAACCTGATGAGCGGGATGGGAGAACTGCACCTTGAGATTGTGGAGAACAGGATAGTCACAGAAAAAGGGCTTAAAGTCCTTACTTCTCCTCCGATTGTGGTTTACAGGGAATCAATAAGTGCAAAATCACCAGAAGTCGAGGGAAAATCCCCTAATAAGCACAACAAGTTTTATTTTGTAGTCGAGCCACTTGAAGATGATATTTACAAGGCAATAAAAGCAGGCGACATACCAGAAACCAGGATTAAGAAAAAAGATTTGACAATCAGGAACCAATTTGTCGAGTTCGGCATGGAATCAAAAGAAGCAGACAAGATAAAAGATATCTATAAAGGAAACATCTTCATCGATGATACTAGAGGGCAAGTCTACCTTGGAGAAGTCATAGAGATGATTGTTGACATGTTCGAGGATGTTATGGGCGGAGGCCCTCTTGCAAGAGAGCCATGCATTAAAGTCAAGGTAAAACTGGTTGACATGAAGCTTCACGAAGACGCAATCCACAGGGGACCAGCACAGGTCTACCCTGCTGTGAGAGACGGAATAAGAGAAGCAATGATGCTTGCAAAGCCAATAATGTTCGAGCCAAAGCAAGTCCAGCTAATAGAAGCTCCTCTTGATTATATGAGCGAGATATCAAAGCTGGTGCATAACAAGAGAGGACAGCTGCTTGAGATGAACCAGGAAGGAACCATGGTGGCTGTGAAAGCAAAAATACCAGTCGCAGAGCTGCTCGGATGGAGCAATGACCTTAGAAGCGCAACCTCAGGAAGAGGAGTGAGCTCGCTTGTAGACCAGACATTCGAGAGAATGCCAGATGAGCTCCAGGAAAAAGTCAAGAAGCAAATCAGGAGCAGGAAGAAAATCAGCCTGGACGCAGAAGTAGCCAAGGGAAGCGGCTAAAAGTATTTTTTTGTTATTTTGTTATTAATGTTAATAAGTAATGTTAATAAGAATATATTAATTTTGATAAATAAAAATTCGGAGTTGAGATTATGCCAGCAAAAAAGACAGCAGACAAAACAGCTAAACCAATAGACAAGAAAAATGCAACGCCAGCAGACAATGCAGGCATCAAGAAAGGCGACAAGATAAAAATTGATTACACAGGAAGCTTTGATGACGGAACAGTGTTTGATGATTCTTCAAAGCACGGCCAGCCCTTGGAATTCGAGGTAGGTGCAGGAATGATAATACCAGGATTTGAAAAAGCATGTCTGGGCATGAAAAAAGGAGAAGAGAAGCATATTCATCTCGAGCCCTGCGATGCCTATGGAGATGTAAACCCTGAAGCTCAAAAGAAGATTCCTAAAGAGCATCTTCCTAAAGGGCAAGAACCAGCTGTGGGAATGATATTAGTGATTAACCTTCCTAATGGAATGCAGCTGCCTGCAAGAATAACAGAAGTCACACCCAAGGAAGTAACTATTGACCTCAACCACCCATTGGCAGGCAAATGCCTGAACTTCAAGTTCAAGGTTGTTGATGTTAACTAAATTTTTTTGTTTTCTTTATATTTTCTGTTTCTTGACAAATAGCAAGATTTAAATAAAATGCGAATTTATTCATTCTAAAATGGTTAAAATTTTTGGATTGATTGAAGACAATGATTTTTTAATTCTTGGAATGCCAGTTGGCAAAATCAACCAAGACCATCCAGATCTTTGGCAAGTGGTGGAGCAAACTAAGCAATCAAAAGTTGGAATTGAGCTTCAGACAATGCCTTCAATTCCCATACCTCCTAAAGTCCAGTTTAAGATACCAGAAATTTACAGAACTCTTGAAGCAAGATTGCGCCAAGAAAACCAGGTATTCAATATAGATGATGACGCACTTTTTGAGGAATTTGTAAAAATTTTCATAGGCTTATCAAAAGGCCTTTCGCCTATGAACCAATATAAAAAAATAACCAGGGCCGATTATATTCAGTGTGTCGAGCGCGATAAGAAAATGTTCGCAAAGCTAAATGCTGAGAATCCTGATATTGTTTTTATGGGAGCAGCCCACGCATATTATACTTACCTTCAGAATTCAGGGCACCAGGTTTTTGTAGAAGCGCCCATTAATATTGAACAAGTGCAGCTTAACGCAGAGATGGCTTTGCTTAATTCGCCTGATGATGAGATGCTGGATGCTCACCTAAAATGTGCGCCCCCTCTTGTTTATAAGCTATTCAAGCTTGATGAAGAAATTGACAGATTTAGGTCTCAAATGGAAAAAATCGAGAACCATGCCCTTGTCTGCGAAAGAAGATACAGCATTCTTAAACAAAAAAAAGTTGAGCAAGTGAAACAAAAGCCAGACTATGTAGGCAGTTGGACTGTTGATGCCGCAAGACAAGATTTGCCAGTAGTAGGATTTTTTGAATTGCATATAATGGAGCAAGATGGAGATAATCTTAAAGGTATAATAAAAGATGCATTAGGCTTTGCAAAATTCCAAGGCAGGTTTACCAGCGATTCTGTAGACTTAGAAAAAACATATTTTGACGCATCAGAGCTTGCTATGGGGGAAAGCATCAGATATACAGGGTCCGGAACTAATTTCTGTTATTCTGGCTTGTATAAAGGGAGAGAATCAAATCACGGGAGGCCCTTCTTAATGGTAAAATATAAGCCAGGCATAGAAAAAATGATAATTGAAACTGAGGATAGTAAGAAATTATTGGAAAAAGTGCTGCAAGGGAAAGCAATTAATCCTTCCTAAACCGTGGTAATAGCTGCCTTTTTCCATGATTATATAGGTAATAATTAATAGAAACATTTAAAAAGAAAGACTTTGTTCTTGGAAAGATTAACCCTTTTGGAAAAGAGGGACTTGAGCATTACTGAGTATGATATACTGAGTATTATTTAGCTCAAGGCAAATAAGCTATAAAAAAGCATAAGAAAAACATAAAAAAACATATTAAACCAAGGAATAAGGAGGGAAATATATGGCTAAGGGAAAACCGCACATAAACCTCGTGTTCATCGGACACGTAGACCACGGAAAGTCAACAACAGTCGGAAGGCTGCTCTATGATTCAGGAAATATTGATGAGCAGGCCATGAAGAAGCTCAAGGAGAAAGCCCTGGAGCTTGGAAAAGCAGGATTCGAATTCGCATTTGTAATGGACAACCTTAAGGAAGAGAGAGAAAGGGGAGTGACCATTGACCTTGCGCACAAGAAATTCGAGACAGACAAGTTCTACTTCACCATAATCGATGCTCCAGGACACAAGGACTTTATCAAGAACATGATTACTGGAACAAGCCAGGCAGATGCTGCAGTGATTGTTGTATCAGCTAACCCTGGAGATGGAGTGCAAGCCCAGACCAAGGAGCACATCTTCCTCGCAAGGACACTTGGAGTCCAGCAGGTCATAATCCTAATCAACAAGATGGACATGGCCAAGTATGATGAGAAGAGGTTCAATGAGGTCAAGGAACAAGTGACTGCTTTATTGAAGACAGTAGGCTACAAGCCAGACACCATACCTTTCATCGCAGGAGCAGCTTTCCCAGGAGACAACATATTCAAGAAATCAACCAACATGCCCTGGTACAAGGGACCAACACTTCTCGAAGGCATCAACGGCTTAAAAGAGCCTGAGAAACCAACCAACCTGCCATTAAGGCTGCCTATCCAGGATGTTTACAACATCACAGGAATCGGAGTTGTGCCTGTAGGCAGAATAGAGACAGGAATAATGAAGATAGGAGACAAAGTCATAGCCATGCCTGGAAGAGAAGGAAAAGGAGTTCTTGGAGAAGTAAAGTCAATTGAAATGCACCACGAGCAGATGAACGAAGCATATCCTGGAGATAATGTCGGCTTTAACATCAGAGGCTTTGGCAAGAAAGACATTGCCAGAGGAGATGTTATAGGACCTGCAGACAACCCTCCAACAGTAGCTACTGAGTTCACAGCCCAGATAGTTGTGCTCAACCACCCAAGCGTTGTGACTGTTGGCTACACACCAGTGTTCCACATCCACACAGCACAAGTGGCATGCCAGATAATCGAGATTACTAAGAAGATTAACCCGGCAACAGGAGAGACCTTGCAAGAAAAGCCTGACTTCATAAAGAATGGAGACGCGGCTATAATCAAGCTCAGGCCAGTTCAGCCATTGGTAATAGAGAAGCAGAAGGACATACCTCAGCTAGCAAGATTTGCTGTTAGGGATTCAGGACAGACAGTTGCTGCTGGAATGTGCATTGACCTAGTAAAGAAGCAATAAAATTTTTTCAAATTATTTATTTTTTGCTTCCATAGGTTTGTGAGCTTAAACCAAGGGCATGATGAACTGCAGTTTTATCATGGGGTAAAAAATTACGCGGTTGAAAACTATGCAAAAAGCCAGAATAAAGATAACAAGCACAGAAATAAGCAAGATCAACCAGGTGTGCGACTATATAACAGGCATAGCAGAGAAGACCGGCGTAGTAATGAGAGGACCAATACCCTTACCCACAAAAAAGCTCAAGCTTTCTACCAGGAAGAGCCCTTGCGGCAATGGAACAGCCACCTGGGACCATTTTGAGATGAGAATCCACAAGAGACTAATAGACCTAGGAATAGATGAGAGAGCGTTGAGACTGGTCATGAGAGTTCCTATTCCTGAAGGATTGAATATTGAGATAGAAATGATAGACGTGTAAATTTTAATTCTGCCAGTTCAATAAAGCATTCCATATAAAGCTTACACAACTCTAGAGGAGTAAACATAGTCTGCAGTTGCATATATCTTTTTAAATTCATTATGCTTTCCTCTTCTTATGGGTTATTTGAGAATTGAGGTTGTAAAGCCACAAGAGTGGTATGAGGTTCATGTTAATCCCAGTGATGCAGGGTGGTTAGTAGAAGAGGCTTCAGAACTTGGAAGTTTTGAAAGCTGTTTATCTGTTATCCTGCAACATTTTATTACGCGCCATCACTTTACTCCGTCATTAACACCTGTTAAACTGGAAATAAAAGGGGATATGCCACGTCAGCAGAAACGCATTCTTGAGAATATAGTTTCCCTGCATAACCGCGTGCCTGAACTATATGCAACTGTTGCTGATCCCCAACAATTTAGAAGGCTTGCAGAATATTATGGGCATAAACTGCCTGCCAAGGACGATAAATCATAAAAACAATTCTTCACAGTCTGTGTACTTAACTGGTGTAATTTGAGCACATTCTTCGTATGGGCTTGAGCACGAAGTGCGAAACCCATTTTTAAGCCTCAGCCATCATCTTCTGCATGGCCTGCTCTATCTTTGCGCTCATATTATAGCCTTTATCTCTTGAGAATTTCTTGAAATTCATAGCAACTGCCTTATCAACTGTGAAATTAAGCCTTGTCTTGCTCCTTATTTTCTTGGTTTTCTCAAATTCCATCAGAGTGTCAAATACTGCAGAATCCCTCTTTGCAATTTCCCGTGCTTTTTTTATGAAGTTATTTGATTGCATCTTTAATCAGCTCCTCTATTCTGTTTATGCTTGTTATATTTTTCAAGATTATCTCCTTGATTAGCTTGACAATTTTATCATTGTATGTGCCATGACCTTGATATTCTACATAAGCTTTTATTAGCAAAGCAGCAGTTCTTTTATTGCCTTCCTCAAAAACATGGTCAATCAGGATTGCCCTAACAAGCCAAGCCAATGCCTTTGTCCAGTTATCTGTTCTCTTTGCGTAGCCAAGCGCAAAATCAAGGCTTGTCTCATTATGAAGGTTACCATCTTCAAATTCTTGGTTTAACGCCAAGATATCTTTTTTAGTCAACGAAAATTTCATTTTCAAGTTTTATCAGTGTGTATAAATGTGTATTGATATTTAAATTTTTTGGTTTGCCAACAAATCATAAGGACTCTGAACACCCAACAAATCAGGGCTTGCCATGTGAACATAAACCATCGTAGTATCAGGACTATTATGCCCCAACAAAGCCTGCACCTTAACCAAATCATAACCATTCTCAATCAGATGAGTCGCAAAGCTATGCCTCAGAGTATGAGGATGAACTCTCTTGCCCAAGCCAGCTTTAACAGAAGCCTGCTTAACAATCGCATAAACAGTTCTAGTAGTTAAATGACCATATTTATTACCCAAGAAAACCCAGGAATCAAAGCATAAATTATTCAAGCGAATAAATTCAATCAACTCCTGCTTAATCAAGCCAGCCAAGACAAACAATCGGTCCTTACAGCCCTTGCCCTTGCGAACCCAACCATAATTCTTATCAAACTCAAAATCTTTGACACGCAGATTAACAAGCTCGCTAACTCTCAAGCCAGAAGAGTACATCAGGCGCACCATAAGAGAATGCTTAGGATTATCAATAGCCTTAAACAACCTAACAACCTCGTCTTGCGTAAGCACCTCAGGAAGTCTCTTAGGAAGCTTTGAATAAGGCAGATTGATAAAGAATCTCTTGTTAAGCACATTCATCAAAGCAAACTTCAGAGCCTGCTGATGAAGATTGAGTGTGCTGGCAGCCATGTTCTTCTCGCACAGCATAGCCAAATACTCTTTAATATCATGCTTAGTAATAGCCCTTGGCTCCTTGCCCTTGCACCAAAGCAAGAACATATTCAAGCAAAAAGAATAAGACTCAACAGTCCTGGGGCTGTAATGCCTCCTAAGAAGCTCCTTTTTCATAAGCTCAACAAGGTCCATGTCCAAAACCAAAGGTTTTGCAATTAATAAACCCTACGCGCACATGTCCAGTCAAGTACGCAAGTCTTCCGAAAAGTCCAGTGCTAATTACGGCTTAACTACTTTTACAAGACGATAAAAAGCAATAAAATGAAATTCAGAAAACCCAAAAAACAAGCCCTCAAACCTCAAAAAACCGAGTTCTTCATGTATAACAGGTTAGTTTCAATAAAATTTTCACTTTTTACGACAAAACGAACGAATTGGGGGGCGTAATAATACGACTCAACGACTGAGGGGGTGTTTTGGAGCACTGGACATATAAGCGTAAGATTTAATAAAGAGGTCTGCTTCATACCCGCTATGGAGAAATCATTCAGATTCATAGACTTATTTGCAGGAATAGGCGGCATAAGAATTCCTTTCGAAGCACTGGGAGGAACGTGTGTTTTTTCTTCAGAATGGGACAAATCAGCTCAGATGATGTATTCTGCCAATTTTGGTGAAATGCCAGAAGGAGATATAACCAAAATAGAATCAGGAGAAATTCCCGACCACGATATCTTATTGGCGGGATTTCCTTGCCAAGCATTTAGTATAATTGGAAAAGGATTGGGCTTTGCTGACACGAGAGGAACACTATTCTTTGAAATTGAAAGAATAATTAAAGACAAAAAACCTGAAGCTTTTCTATTAGAAAATGTTAAGCGATTGGTAAGTCATGATAATGGCAGAACATTTCAGATAATCCTTACAAAGCTTAAAGAATTGGGTTATTATACTCATTGGACCGTGTTAAATGCTTTAGATTATGGTCTGCCGCAAAAAAGAGAGCGTGTTATTATTGTTGGCTTCAAAAAGAATTATCCATTTAGCTTTCCTTCGCCTTTAGATGAGCGAATTTCTCTTAAGGATATCTTGGAAGAACATTCTAATGTAGATAAAAAATATTTTGCATCTAAACACATCTTGGAGAAGAGGATTGTTAAAGTAAATGGGAAAAAAATTCCTAAACCATCTATCTGGCACGAAAATAAACGTGGTGATATCGGAGTTCATGAATATTCTTGTGCTTTACGGTCGGGAGCATCTCATAATTACCTGCTTGTAGATGGAATTAGAAGACTGACTCCGAGAGAGCAGCTTTCACTTCAAGGTTTTCCAAAAGATTTCAAAATAGTTGGAACAGATAGCGAAGTTAAAAAATTAGCAGGGAATGCTGTTCCTGTTCTAATGATAAAAGCCGTGGCAAAAAATATGATATCGGCAATGAATAATCTTCCGATAACAATTAGCAAAAGTTCATCTCAAAAAGAACGAAAAGTGGTGATGACCAATTAAAAGCAAAGAAGCATTAGACAGAATAATCAAGATAAGCAGGGTGCATCTTTACAAGCCAATTCAGATAGCAGAGATCTTATACCATTACAGATTAAGAAAGAATTTTAAAATTGAAGATTTGGAGTCATATAGAAACATAAGC
>CAYGYA010000003.1:0-11200 GCA_964354085.1 uncultured Methanosarcinales archaeon | reverse complement strand
AAGAGCAAAAGGAGAAGGTTGTATTTGATATATCATTGGCCCGCGGATTAGGCTATTATACAGGGACTATTTTTGAGGGATTTATGAGGAACAGCAAGGTAACATCATCTATCTGCGGAGGAGGAAGATATGATAATCTAATCTCAGACCTTCTTCAGAGCGAAAAGGAGTTTCCGTGCATAGGCATAAGTTTTGGAATAGATGTGATAGCTGATGTCATGAAGCTTGTGAAAAAAGAATCTCAGCAGACAGTCACAAGGGTCTTTGTCATCCCTATCAAGACTCTTGAGAAAAAGACTCTTAGGAAATGCTTTGCGCTGTGCAAGCAACTTAGGGATGCAGGGATAAATGCAGACATGGACTTCTTAGGCAGAGGCATAAGCAAAAACTTGAACTATACTAATAGCATGAATATTCCTTATGTCCTCATTGTCGGAGAACAGGAGCTGGCGCGTGATAAAGTAAAGCTCAGGGATATGAAGAGTGGCAAGGAAGAGCTTTTGAGCATAAAAGAAGTTGTTGATAAACTCAGTTAGTTAATTTTTTAATTTCTTTCAGAAATAATCTTCTTAAGAATATCAGACCTGTTAGTTATTATGCTGTCTGTCCCATTCTTAATCAGTTTTTTCATGAGTGGCTTAGTATTCACTGTCCATACGCCTACCTTGAAGCCTTTGTTATGAAGCTTTCTTATGAATTTCCTAGTTGAAAATTGGTATGAAAGATGAACATAGTCAACCTTTGCGCTTTTTGCAAGCATTATCACATATAAATGAGTTAATTTGAAAGATAATTTAGCAAGCGATGTTATAAAGTAATCTATTTTTGGATTAGGAGATACAAAGAAAATGTAAGCAGTTTTTATTGATGGAATTTCGTTTCTGATAATCTGCAGTGCCAGGGTGCTGCCTGATGAAACCATGACTTTATTCTGCATATTATGTTTTTTTATCAGGTCAGCCACTGACTTGGCAGCAAACACATTCTTTATCTCAATATTTAGTTTGGCCCCTTTTTTTAATAATGGGAAAACCTCTTCGAGAAGCGGAATTTTATGGCCACCATTCTTTATACGGAATTTCTTTATCTGTTCAGAAGTCTTTCTTGTAATCAATCCTTTGCCATTGGTAGTACGACTAAGTTTATTATCATGTATCACAAAAATCTGATGGTCAATTGAAATCCATATATCAATCTCAACATAGTCTACTCCAAGCTCAACTGCTTTTCTAATGGCGAGGAGGGTGTTCTCAGGATATCTGCCAGAAAATCCTCTGTGAGCGACGTTTAACACCATTTATTATTCCCCCCAATAAGAATTTAAGGATATGCTTCTTTGGCAATCTTAAGCTTCTTGTCCAAATCATTTTTTACAGGCTTGAGCAGGCTTATTATCTCTTCAGCAACTGCTTTTTTCAAGTCCTCTGGATGAAGCTTCTTGTTGACAAAATCCTTCTCAATCTCATCATATGACGAGTAGCTCTTGTCTCCACCAAATTTCTCAGGCCTCTTGACAACAAAAGCTTGCTTTTTGTCCTCTTTAATAACCATTATGACATGCTTTAGGAATGCCAGTACGCCGTTAGCTTCAATAACTCCTGCAGGGCAGAATGCTTTTTGCAATTTGTTTCTCACAGTCTCATCACTGTCAAGCAGGTCAATTTTTGATTCTTCTTTTGAAGCGCTCATCTTCTCTCCAATCAAGCCAGGAATTAACGGAGTCATCACTTCTATTCTTGACTTGTAGCCTATCTTTGGCAGGTATTCTCTGTCAAACATGAATATTTTTCTCTGGTCAACTCCCCCATATTGTATATCCACCCCAAGGTATTCTTCATCAAGCGCCTGCATTAATGGATAGATTAAGCCTGCAAGCTTTGGGTTGTCTGCCTGCTTAACAACTTCTGAGCCTGCTTTCTTTGCATCATGAACACTAGCGGCTGTTGATAATCTTAGCAAATCATAGAAATAATCCTTATTTTTCTCAAAATCCGAGCCTTTGACAATCTCAAAGTTCTTTATGTCAGCACCAATAGCCTCGAACATGTTTGGGATTATAGTCTGATAATATTTGTAACGCTTCTCAAGCAATTCCCAGGGAGTCTGGTCTAGTGCTCCGTGTAAGTCGGCAAGCATTAACTTTACCTTGAAACCTGCTTTTAGGAAATCAGCAAGCTTCAATACCCAGACAAAATAGCCGATGTGGGGCCTACCTGTTATTGCTGTTCCCAAGTAGACTGCAGGAGTCTTTTTTGTCTTGAGCAACTCTTTAAGCTCTTCATCTGTCACTATCTCTGCTGTGTTCCTCTTGATAATCCTGAATTTTTCTTCTGGTATCATTATAATGTTAAAGATTGTTCTGTTCTTTTTATTCTTTTTGCTTTATGAGCTTATTATAAGCAATTAAATTTGAAAATAGTCACCCTAAACTGTCTAAAGTACTAAATAAATCATCACAGGCACTAACAAGCACCCCATTGCATGGTTTCTCCCTATGTTTTTCAAGGGGGCTATTAGCCCTATTGCTGTCGATGTTATCAGCACGAGAATTCCTATTGGCCCATTTAGTATTATACCCATAAATATTATGAAGCCAATTATTGACAATACAAGTATTTTATAATTCACTTTCACAATCAGTTTTGAGAATTTCTTTGATAAGAACAATACAAGGAATACTGCTATTGAGCCTGCTGTCAGGAAGGTAGACACTAATACGAAAAATGAACCAAAACTTATTTGCATTAATTTTGATATCACAACTATTGAGCCGTCCTTTGCCTTTCCAAGGGTATAAAAGGTCACTAAAGAGAATATGACGCTCATGGTTCCCATCGCCCCAACAAGCGCAAGATAGCCTTTGTCTTTGATATTCTTGACTATCTGGCTTGAGATTACTGCTCCCTGGCTCGGCCCTGTTCCTGGAAAGAACTGGATAAAGAAAACTCCTATTGAGCTTGCACAAATAATTTTAACTAGCTCCTCTATTTTCATGTCGATTTCCTTGCTAATCTTCTGTTCAGGAATGGATGTGTTGTCAAAAAAGCTTAACAGCAATCCTGAAACCCCGAATAACCCTGATAGCAGGGGGAACATTGGCTCTTTTAAGTTAGGAATTGAAAAAGTAAGAACTCCTAATGCACCTGATAATATGAACAGGAGAAAACTCCAGAACTTTTGCTTCTCCCTTAGAATCATGAAAGCGATTATGCCTAGCAAAAGATATGCAAGATATGGCTTTAGCAATGGATAGATCTTGTTCGCAATCAAAATAAACAAAGGTATCAGGCATATTGCTATGATTAATCCTGCGAATGCTCCGAGAATGGTTATTTTTACTGCCTGGTAAGCTTCTCCTCGCAAAAGCATTCTCTGGCCTGGAAGAACTGATAATGCATTTTCCTCATCAGGAGCTCCAAGGTAGATTGATGGTATTGTGTCAAGGAAAGAGTGAGTTACTGCTAATGCTATTATGAAAACAGCAAGGCTGAGAGCGCTGGCGTAATTCAAAAGAAAAGGAGAAAGGGCAAATAGTGCTGCTGCGACAAGATTAACATGAATGCCTGGTGTAATGCCTGTGAAGATGCCTACCATAATCCCTAAGCAAAGCGCAATGAATATCTGGATTAGCATGATTCCTGTTTCATCACGAGTGCTTTATATAATGCTATCAAGAAAAAGCAGAAGAATTACGAAGAAAACATAAAAAAAGAATTAATGATAAACAAAATACTTTTACCTGTTAGTCCAGGTCGCTTCTTTTATAAGGTTATCATCCCCATCTCTTAGCTCAATCACAATCCTGTAAGCTTCTGTAGACTCTGTCTCTGGGAGAGTCTTGGTTACATTGACTGTTTCTGTGCGGTTCTGCCCCAAAAGCAATGAAGGCATCTCTAAAGTCTTTATTGGTATTTCTTCTCCTGATATTGAGCTCTCAAAATATGGCATACCCCCGCTGTCCCTTACATAAATATAGGCTGTACCTAGGAAGTCTTCTTGTTTTCCGTTGGCAACTGAGAACTTCACATTGTCAATCCTTGCAAACCCGCTACTCGGGTTCACTGAATCACCCACACTTATGATTGATAAGTCTATTCTGCCAGAGTACTGTGGCTTTGGCGTAGTATGACAAGCTCCTTCGTAGAAGTATGCTCCTTTTGTAGAAGCACATTGCCCTCCGCAATCAACATCTGTTTCTCCCTGGTTCTTTACAGTATCCTCACAAGTGGGAGTGACGCATTTCATGTTATCCCTGCACCATCCGGCTGCACAGTCAGTGTTGACATTGCATGCCTTGAATTCAGTACATTTCGGGCACTTGCTTCCCCCGCAGTCAACATCTGTCTCATCCTGGTCTTTTATTGCATTTGCGCAAAGACTTGCTGGCTGGGTTATTGGAGTAACATTCACAGTCTGGTTGGTCTGATTAAGCCCTGCTCCTGTCGGTGTGTTTCCTTTCATTTCTTTGTCAGCATCAGAGCTTCCTCCATTCCAGTGAGTTATAAGAAGTACCACCAACACAATTATTACAATGCTGTAAATCAGTCTTTCGAGATGAATGGGCTTGATGACAATTTCTACTCCTTCCATTATGACCACCTGCTGATTAAAGAATAGATAGAACTCAGGTATATAAATGTTTCTTAGAAAAAACGTTTACTTGACTTCGAACTCTTCTGCAAGCTCTTTGAGGAGCTTGTCTGATTCTGATAAGTATTCTTTCTTGTCAGGCTCTGGCTTGATTTTTCTTCTTGGGCTGGTGCTGCTGAGGCTGTTAACCAGGGCTTCTTTGTGGTCATCATCATAAAGAGCTTTTCTATCATCCTTTTTAGGAGCAAAACCTGATTCTTGCCTCTTTTTCTTTTCTTCATCCTTGCCAAAGGCAAATTTTATCCTGATAAGCTTTTTCTTATCATCTTTCTTTTCTTCTGCAATCTCCTTATTATCTGCTTTTCTTATTTTTATATCCATTTCATCTTCACTAGAAAGGGTTTGCTTATTACTTGTTTTTAAAGGTTTTGCTTCATGGCCAGCGTAGTAATGAGTTTTCTCTAATTCCTCCCTCTTGTGTATGAGTATTTTTATTGCCTCATCCCTGCACATCTTAAGGAATTCCTTGGGATTTTTGTCAGCCTTCTCATATATCCCTTTTAAATTATCTTCTGAAAAAGGATAGGTCCCTTTTCCTCCAAAAGCTTCTATTCTCTTGCTGATCATATCCTTTGTTTCTTCATACGTAAGCCTTCTCAGAGTTATGTTAAGCTCATCCTGGCCAAGCTCTGCAAGCCTGCTCTTCTCATATTCATTTGGAGTGCTTGTTATTATTACCTGAAGCTTTAATCCTTCTCTTCTTAGGCTTTTTATGAGCTCAAGGTTTTTCTCAATAAGGTGATGCGCGTTGTCAATGAGCAAGGCTACTGATTTGTGTTCAAGCTTTTTTTTCAGGAAGCCCATAAATTCTGAGCTTGGAAGCTTAAGATGAGGCTTGCTAAAATTCTTTTCATAAAAAGATAATACGGGGATAATCATTTTTTGCAGGATATTTACTTGTTCCTTGAAAACAGCAGCATTGATGTAAACTGCGTGAATCCTGTTATACTTTGCTAGCCTGTCCTCAAGCCATTTTAGAAGGATAGTCTTGCCAACCCCTGCTTCTCCGACAATTGCTCCGTAAGAATAATTCTTGATAAAGAACCAGTTAAGCTTCTCCTTCTCATCCTTCCTATTAACAAGGAAAGTGTTGATCGGGCCCAGTATCTTTTCAGTAAAAGGATCTCCTCTGAAGCCCAATGCTTTGTCCCATTCAAGAACAAAATCACTCTTAGTGACCAAAACACCACCCTCCCAATCAATAATTGATTATTGAAAGCAGAGAGGATTTTATAAATGTTTCCTTACTTTACAATTATCTTATCAGCCACTATTTCCTTGCTGCCCCGGTACTCCTTGGTCTTACCAGTCACTTCTACTTTCTGCCCTTTGCTTAGGTTTATGCTGTCAAACATGACTACATCTATCGACTCTTCTTTTTTTATGCTTATGATTGAGAAGCCTTCTTTGCTTGTAACTCTCTCAACTGTTCCGGATATTATCACTAAATTTCCTTCATCTGCTTGTTTTGCTTCGCCAATATTCATCTCTTCAAGGCTTGTAAGCTTGACTATTAGAGTGATAGCAATCAATCCGAGGATTGCTGTTATCAAGGCTGATTTTAAAAGCAAGCTTTCATTCATAAGTCTCTTTTTGCAGAAGTGATTTATTAAGTGCTATGCTCAAAAACCGGAATTTTTACAGAAATGATTACATGAACATCCTGATTGGAGAAGAAAGCATCAATACTACGACTGCTGTCGCAAACCAAACAGTCTTGAAATACCACGAAAGTTTGTCCATTCTGTGCTTTGGTGCTATTCTTGTTCCCTGCCCTCTTACGATGTTATGCAACAGCTTCATGATAGCGTGCTGATAGTCATCTGTTCCTGCTTTTTTTAACAAGTGATTCTCAAGGAAATTAAGCACGCAGCCATCTAATACCAGGTACTGCACCCATTCAAAAACAAGATAAGCAGCTGCTATCATGCTCCAAATGCTTTTTGTGAAAAGCAAGGGTATGGCTGCAAAGTAGAATAAGAACATAATGAAATGGAAGAAAACTGTGAGCCTTGCGCCAAGAGAATAAAGCTTCCTCTTCAAGTCTTTCCTCATGAGATTGGCAAATTATTTTTTTAGTTTATAAAGTTGCCTATATTTTGACCAGAAAAAACTTATTGCGGGAATACCAAGATTGACTCATGTGGCCTCAAGGTTTCGAAATGGCTTGCTGCCTTATCAAAGAATTCCTTGCCAAATTTCGCCTTCATAGCATAATAAACATCAGGCATAAGGGTTGACCTTATTGCATCAATCATTTCCTTATGGTTTTCCTTGGCAGATATGAATCTAAGCACTTTTTCAAAATTATATCTTGTCCAGCCTTGACCCTGATGAGAATCCCTTTTCTTGAATATTAACTCTTCTGATGGGATTCCTCCAAGATTATTCACAATGTAATCTAAATCAAACAGATCTGTTCCTTTTAATGAGCCCTCTCTAAATGAGCCTTCTCCTGTGGGTCCTCCTCTTTGCATCCTTTCTAGGGTAGCTTGTATCTTGTCTGCATATAACTCCGCTGGCGATTCAACAAGAATTGGATGGAATTTTCCTTTCGCAGGAGCATAGTCCAGTGCTGGCTGCTCATCTACTTCTACTGTAGCAATCGGAGTGTCTGGCAGGTTCTGGCTATATGAAACCCTTATGTGAGTTGGTTGCTTAGGTCTTTTCAAAAACGGAATATAATTCTCAATAATTTTATGACTACTTGATCTGTAGATTTCGTCCATGTCAGTTAAATCCAATATTATGTCTTGCCTGTTAGCTCTTAAATTCGGGCTTACAAAGTCAAGGTCAGATGAGTATCTTGGCGAAGAATATATGAAATGCAATGCGCCTCCACCGTGCAGTATTAGCTCTGGCTGTAGTGTTTCAGATTGCCCTATGTAGTGGAGTAAATCAGTTAGAATACAATCCCTGTTTCGAAGGGCTTCTTGGTGCCTTTCTTGGTCTGATTTCTTTTCTGCCTCATTTGGTGCCATTCACCTATTTATGTGAAACAAGGTTTATAAATCTTTCGTTTTTTATCCACTAAGTAATGATAACAAAAGATAGAACTGAGCAAATTAGGCAAGTTCTGCCTTTATAATCCTGTAAATTCCTGTGTTTTCATTCTCCATCTTTTTCTCTGCGCGGATTATGTTTATCTTTTGCTTGAATATTGGTCCATCAATAACCAGGCTTTCTGCTTCTCCTCCTTCAAATGCTATGTGAACACCGAATTTCTTGTTAAGCTCAACCAGCTTGTCAATGTCATTGTCAGTCAGAACTCTGCCAAGCCATGATTCATCCAGGCCAAGAGCTGCAATGCTTGAAAGCATGAATTTAAACCCGCTAGCAATCATCTCCTGCATCATCTTCTCTGGCTCTTGCCCCCAGAGAGGATTAATGCATTCCAGACTGAGCTCGTCACAAATATTTCGTATCCTGTCTCTCTGGTAAACAGAGGCAAATGCTCCCGTTACAATCCCCTGAATAGCAAATTTCTTTTTTGACTCTACTATTGCAGCCTTAAGGTCTTTCAGTTCTTTTTCTTTTTCTCCTTTTGTAACCTTTTTTATCAGGGGAAATCCGAGAGCCTTTGCCTGCAAATCAACAAGCTCAATGTTTGGCGTGTGAAACATGTAGCTCTCAGGATTTCTTGAGATTATAGTTATCAAGCAGGCTATCTCGTTCTTCTGCTTAGCTTTGTACAAGGCATAGGTTGAGTCCTTGCCCCCTGAAAACAATACTCCGAGCTTCATAAGATTAAGTTATTCTGGTTTGTTTAAAAAAGTTATTAGAAAGGCTAGATGTTTTCTTTTTCTTTCATCTTGTTTACATGCTTTTTGAGATAAGCAAACACCAGGGCTGTTGAGATGATTATTAATAATAGCCCGACGCCAGACAGTGCACTGTTGTCTTCTGGAGTCAGGAGTGCTGGCTGCTCAATGCTAGCACCTGTTGCTGTGCATATATTCTCAGGTGCGCAGTCAGGCGGGAAGCAGCAGCTTTCTGAGATTACCATGCCCGTCATTCCTCCTCTTAATAAGAACACTCCGAAGAGTAAGAATATTGCCAGGATTGTCAGGGGAATTTTTTCCTGCATACTTCTTTCCTTATTTTGTTAGTATTTAAAGGTTACGAATTCAGCATATTTTTTTATTGTCAATAGGATAGGGTAATATTTATAAATCCCTTGCTATTCGCGAGTATCATGGTGAGTGAGTTTAATTTCAAGACTACTGCTGATATTAAGGTTTCTGACAAGATTATAGATCAGGTTATTGGCCAGGAAGAAGCAGTGAATGTGGTTAAGAAAGCTAGCAAGCAGAGAAGACACGTCCTGCTTATTGGTGAGCCAGGAACTGGAAAATCAATGCTCGGCATGGCATTGGCAGAGTTGTTGCCCAAGGAAAAGCTGGTTGATATTATTGCGTTCCAGAACCCTAATGACGAAAATACTCCGCTAATAAGGACTTCCCCTGCAGGCAAGGGCAGAGAGGTTGTTGCCAGGGCTAAGGTTCAGCAAACAGGAATGTTCAAGAACCAGAATGTTTTCATGTTCATACTTCTAATTATCGCATTGATTGTTCCGTGGTGGGCTTTTAATTATTATTCAGAGCTTTACGGAAGAACTGTTGGAGCTATTATTTTTGTGAGCATGTTCCTTGGAGGCATGCTTTTCCTTGCTGCTTTTGTATTCTTCATGAACTTTGGTGCAAGAATGGCTAAGAATGACAAAGGCTCTGTGCCAAAATTGGTTGTTGATAATTTTAAAAAAGAGCATGCTCCTTTTATGGACGCTACTGGAGCTCATGCGGGCGCATTGCTTGGCGATGTTCTTCACGATCCTTTCCAGAGCGGTGGCTTAGGCACTCCTGCTCATGAGAGGATTGTTGCTGGAATGATTCACAAGGTTCACATGGGAGTTTTGTTTGTTGATGAGATAGCTACTTTGCAGCCTCATACCCAGCAAGAGCTTCTCACTGCTTTGCAAGAAGGCAAGTTCTCAATCACTGGCCAGAGCGAGAGAAGCGCTGGAGCAATGGTTAGGACAGAGCCTGTTCCCTGCAATTTCGTTCTTGTAGCTGCTGGTAACATGGAAACTGTAAGGCAGATGCATCCTGCCCTTAGAAGCAGGATTAGGGGTTATGGCTATGAGGTTTATATGAAAGAGACCATGCCCGACACCAAGGAGAACAGGTGGAAGATTGCTGTTTTTGTAGCCCAGGAAGTTAACAAGGACAAGAAAATTCCTCATTTTAACAAGGAAGCTGTTGAGTACATTATTGAAGCTGCAAAGAGAAAAGCTAATAGGAAAGGCCATCTGAGCCTGATATTCAGGGAGCTAGGCGGCTTGATAAGAGCTGCTGGCGATGTTGCTGTTGAAGAAGGAGCAAAGGTTGTTGAGAAAAAACATATCTTGAAAGCAAAGACTATTGCCCGCAGCTTAGAGGAACAGATTGCTGACAAGTACATTGAGAGGAAAAAAGAGTATGATGTTATTGTCACAACAGGCAGGAGAGTTGGAAGGGTTAATGGCCTTGCTGTTATTGGAAGCGGAAGCACCTATTCTGGAATAATCTTGCCAATTGAGGCAGAAGTAACTCCTGGAGGCAGGGGCAAGACTATTATTGCTACTGGCAAGCTTGGAGATATTGCCAAGGAAGCAATTATCAATGTGAGTGCAATTATCAAGAGATACTTTGGCGATGATATCAAGGGCAGGTATGACATTTATGTCCAGTTCTTGCAGACCTATGAAGGTGTTGAAGGCGATAGTGCGAGCATTGCAGTTGCCACAAGCATCATTTCTGCTCTGAAAAAGATTCCTATAAAGCAGGACCTTGCAATGACAGGAAGCCTTAGTGTTAGAGGAGAAGTGTTGCCTGTTGGCGGAGTGAGCTCAAAGGTAGAAGCTGCTATTGATGCTGGCATTAAGAAAGTCATTGTCCCAAAAAGCAATATGCAGGACATTGTTATTGACAAGAAAAAGCTTGAGAGCGTAAAATTAATAGCGGTTGAGAATATTAGTGAAGTATTAAAGGAAGCTCTTGACTGGAAAGGGAAGCAGCAGATTCTCAATAAGATATTGCAGAGCAATGGCAATCAATGAGATTATCTTTCTAAGTTCTAATTAAAATCCAGAGAATAAATCCTATTATTATCAAAGCAATGATTATGAAGAAAAGAATCCTCATTTTCTTTTCCTTGCTTGATAATACGTGCCAGGGCTTCCACTTGCTTAAGCAGATTAAGCCATAGCCAAAGAGAAAGAAGCCAACAGCCTTGAGCAGGTCATGAGCAAGAGGCCTGGTTGAATCTACCAAGAACCATACGAGGATTCCTGCAACGAACATAACAAGGGCGAGAGTCCTGTTGTCAGATTCTGGCATCATCATAGGCATTTTATCCATAGAGATTCTCTTTGGGATAAGTAATATATAAAGTTTTTTGAAAGAAACAAATACTTTTTTATATTACTAGGTCAATATCCCTTGTATAATGACTGATGTTAGAAAGATACTGGTAATCTTCCTTATAGGAGTTCTTTATGCAATCTTTGTCC
>CAYGYA010000002.1:0-30345 GCA_964354085.1 uncultured Methanosarcinales archaeon | reverse complement strand
TAATGTTCCATTATGTCCTATAGTTAAAAATATTTTCTTTTTTTGCTAAAAATAAGAAGGAAAATGCGCCGACCGAGATTTGAACTCGGGTCGCAGCCTCTTTGCAGATTCTTTCTGTGGCAAGGCCGCATTCTAACCACTAAACCATCGGCGCAATTGAAAAAAATTTATAGGGGACTTCGCCGTAGGCGAATGTCGCCTTTTTTGCTTAAGCCATCAAAAACAACCTTGTTTTTGGGGCTTCTCAAAAAGCTTTGCTTTTTGTTGAAGCTTTTCGCAAAAGCTTACCACTCAACCATCGGCGCAATTGAAAAAATTCTTCTAGAAGGTGCTTTATCTGGGTTTTTAAACTTTATCTTTATTTTCTTTTCACTTTTTGCTTTTTTTCCTTTTTGTCTACTTCTTTTTTCTCCTCGGGAATTTCTTTTTCTATTGTAGTTTCCTGTTCTTTTATCTCTTGCACAAGATTCTTTTCTATCTTTTCTTCTAAATGAGACTTCTCATGAGGGTCTAATTTTCTTGTTATGACTATTATCTCATTCTTGAATATCAAATCTGTCTGGCTTATAAATGCCAAAAGGATTAATCCTGTGTACAGGAATTGAAAAAAAACATTCATTTCCTCGAGTTTTAGATTCAGTATTACTTGCACATTGTACAGTGTGAGGAGCATTATCGCCAAGGTATATGTCAAGTATATTATGCTTGCCATGAATAAATAGTCCCACGGCCTTCTTTCATAGTGGCTCTTGGTTTTTTTAAGAAAGAGAAAGGCGTAAACCACGATGAAGACTGCTATGAAGGTGTTTGACAGCGTGAATATTCCTCTGATGAGCTCTAAGAACATTATTCCAACCCTCTTTTTACTAAAAACATTATTCTTTGTTTGGGTTTATATACTTTTTTATTTTTAGAAAAATCTGAATGGGCCCGACCGGATTCGAACCGGTGACCCTCTCCATTTTGAGAGCAGCCTTTTCATCTGCTCACGTCAAGGAGATATCATCTGCGGAACCTCTTGCTTGGTTTTTATTTCGTCAACCTTTTCGCAAAAGGTTGAGCCGCTAGACCACGGGCCCTATGAAAATGATTTATTCTTCTTTTGCGCAGAGTATCTCTACAATCTTCGCGTATGCTGGCCTTGTTACTAATACTCCGACTGTTACTCCTATTATGGTGGTGAGTGCAAATCCTTTTAATAATCCTGCGCCTGCGAACCATAACGGAAGCATTGCAACTACTATGGTGAAATAGGCTGTGAAGATTATGAAAAAGGCTTTTCCCAATCTTTCCTTCCAGTTAGAGTACTGCACCCTTGCCCCTCCGCTAAGGGTTTCATCTGCAATCACTATCTGGTCATTCACTCCTGTTCCTATTGCAATTATTATTCCTGCGATTGCTGCAACATCAAGATTCCATCCTATGAGCGCTGCTATTCCAAGCATTATAAATAGTTCTGATACCATGATTATCATTATTGGTATGCTCACAACAAGCCTCCTGTACCTTATGAATACAATAAGTGTTACTGCAAGTGTTGCTATTACTCCTATCATCAAGGCATTCCTTACGAAGGCTTCTCCGAGCACCGGGCTGATAGTATCTATTTTCACCATTTCAAGCTTTACTGGCAGGCTTCCTGTGACTAGTATTGTCTGCAGCCTTTTCATGTTCTTCAGGGCGTCATTGATTGCTTCTTGCTCATTTGCGCCTGCTCCACTTCCTGAAATGCTTATGGCTGTTACAGGGTTGCCTTTTAGCTCTGCTCCTATCCTTAAGGTGTCTACGAGTTCATCGTCAAGGTATAATTCTAGTGATTGTGAGAGGTAGTTCTGGTCTTGCTCAACCACAACTTCCAGGTCTTTGGTTGTGTCTGCTTGTTTCTGGGCTGCATCTGGGCTTAAGTCTATACTAAAGGTGAACCTGCATACCCAGCCTCCTGAAGAGCCTGATGATTGGCCGCATCCTGCTTGAGGGTCTATGCCTGAGCATTCAGGAGTCCTGCAGACATAGGTTATGTCTCTTCCCCCTCTGAAGACAGAAGCGTTGCCTATTTTTGCCTCGAATTTTCCCTGGCTTGCTAGGAGTGATTTTACTTCTTCCTTGGTTGTTCCTGCTATCTCAACTATTATGAATTTGTTCCCGCCAATTGGGGAGTCAGAGGCTTGCCTTACGATAATATCTGACAATCCGTAAACATTAAGCCTTTGCTTTATGTTATCCATTGTAGAATCAAGGTCTTGCTGGCTAACATTGCTCTGAGGCTTGAGAACTACTCTGCTTCCTCCTATCAGGTCAAGCCCTTTTCTTATATTATTCTTAGGTGCAAGGTAAAGGCTAAGCCCAACATCTGCCATTCCTATTATTTCTACTTGGGTTTTTTGAACTTCTATAGTTCTTGTAATGTTAATTGTCTGGTTAAGGGTTGCATTATAGACTTGTTCTGTAATGTTTTGCAACTCAGTCTCATTAAGGTAGGTTATGTTGTATTCGGGCTTGGTTGTCAGCTTGTAAATGTTCTTATTGGTCTTGATAGTAAAAGTCCGGTTGATATCTAAGCGATTTGTAAAGTTATAGTAATCAGCAAGTGAGTTGACTGGCTTGTTGTTGATTAAGAGCACTCGCTCCCTGTTCATAGGAGTTATGGTTGGGGTGGGGCTTTGTATTCCTGCAATGCTTGCAGAACTGTTCTTGGCAACGCTTCTAATCGCAAGCCCCTCTGCCCACGGGTTTGGATGGATAGCTATTATAGTCAATATTAGGAATACAATTACCAGTATTACTCTAACATTCGTGAATATTTTTTTAAATTTTGACATCTTTATTATCCCACTTACTTTCAGAAAAACCTGTCTTTTCTGGAACAGCAAGCTTTTGCTTGCTTGTCTCTTCTTTTTGAACCTCTGCCTCAGCTTCTTCAAAGACTTCAGCAGCTTCATCCTCGTATTTTTCCTCTTCTTTGGCTGCATAGATTGGCATTGGCTTATGCACTTTCTTCCCTTTGATATGCTCAACATAATACCTTAACAACGCCACATTCTGCACCCATGTATTGATTATATCAAATATTAATCCTATAAGTATAATAGTCATTATTTCCTTTATTGTTCCTGAAGATGACATGATAAGCCCTATTGTAACTGCAGTTATGGCTGTTAAAGTCATTAGAAGCCCTGTTTTTGCAGCACTAATGACCCTGTCAAAAACAGTTCCTTCCTTGCCTCTCAATACTCTGCTCGTCAGGAGAATATCAGTGTCTACACTGTAACCTATGAGCATGAGAAATGATGCGATTCCTGCAGTGCTTATCTTAATCCCAAGCAGGTTAACAACAGCCAATGTTTCGACAATGTCAACGAATACGCAAATAATAACCATCATGCTTGGAGCAAAGTTTCTGAAAGAAGCAAATACAACAATTCCCATGCACACAAAAGCTATCAGCATAGCCATCATGGTCTGGTTGAAGAATCCTCCGCCAAGGCTTGAGCCGGTGGTTTCTGTAGAAGCATCATTATGGGCATTTGGTATTAGGGGGGTTATTGCTTCAAGTATTTGTTCTTCTGCATCAAGGTTATCAGTTGTTATCATGATTGCCTTCTGCACTCCTAATTCAGCAATGCTCCTGACCTCAACATCGTCTTTGGGGAAATTTGATTTCAGAATGTTTTCAACATCTGCTTGCGAAACCTGAGTATTCACGGGGATTGTGATGACCATTCCTCCTTTCAGGCTTACTCCCTTGTTCATGAAGTCGCCAGTAGTAGAAATCTGGTAGACGATCCCACCAACTGCCAGCAAGAAAAGGAGAATTGGGATTATGAGCAGTTTCATGTAATGTTTATCATAGAATTTCAGAAATCCTTTGTACTCTTTTTTTCCTGCAAAGTGCTTTTCCTGCTCCTCAAGAGCCTTTAGCTGGCCGAGCCTCTGGTCCTTTAAGAGCTTCTTTCTCTGCTCTCTTCTTTCCCTTCTTGAAAATCCCATCTATCGCGAGAGATAAATGAGGATTAATAAATGTTTTGGTACAGATTTCACGGAAATCTGGTAAAGGTGTGCTACACTCGTAGCTATGCTACTCGGTAGCACGTAGTTCGGAGGATTTAACAAAAGCTGAAAGCTTTTGGTACACAAAAATCCCGAGGATTTTTGTTGTAACGAAGTTAACATCCTCCTTAAGTTTTTTAATCAAAAACTCATGTTTTTGGTATGCCAAAACAAAGTTTTGTCATCGTAAACCTTTTCGCAAAAGGTTTATAGTAAAATATATATAGTGTTTAACATAAAATATGATAAGAAGTATTTACAAATAAATTCAGGATTAAAAAAGAGGGTGTAGAGTGAAGTTAGGCCAAGGAGCATTCGAATATATCTTAGTGGTGGGCATTGCCATGCTGCTCATAGTTCCAGGTGTAGTATTATTCTATAATTATTCGCTTAAGTCTAATGATGAAGTCATGCGCTCACAGATTAATATGATAGGCAATGACATCATGGATGCTGTTGAAAAAGTTTATTACATAGGTGAGTATTCCTGGCAGAGCTTAAAGATTGATATCCCAAATAAGGTAACTAACATATATATATTAGACAACTCTGAATTAGTTGTAGAATATAATTCCTATTCCGGGATTAGTGAAGCAGTTTTTTTCTCTGACATTAATATCATGCCGGGAGGGAATGCAGGAAGCATTAGCAATTCAATGCACCCAGGCCTTAATATTATAAAGGTAGTTTCTATGGGAAACTATGTACTTATTAACGAGACAAGATGAAACATACAAAAAAGAAAAAATCCCAGAGCAGTTTGGAGTTTGTGTCAATAACTAGCTTTATGTTCCTGGTCTTCATCGCTACATTCGTGACTATTGAAGGAAGAATGTCGGGCATTTATCAGGAAAAGCTTTACAAGACCATGGATGAGCTTAGCAAGGTAGTGGCTGCAGAGATCAGAATGGCTGAATTTGCTCCTGGAGATTATCAAAGAGAATTTTTCCTGCCCTACAACATAGGGGCATATAATTACTCAATAGAAATTACTGACAAAGCCGAGGTTACCATAAGGTCAGAGAACCTGGATTATGTTATTTTCCTAGACCATAATATAAGCGGCGACATAGGCAAGGGAAGGAACGAGATTACTAAAACAGATGACGTAATAACAATATCTAATCTTTGCCTCGGAGGCCCGGAAAGCGATGATCCTGATTGTGGAATTATTGATTGCTCAGGATATTATAGTATTGGAACTGATTTAAGAAGATGCTATAACAAAACAAGCATATCCTATTATAATAGATGTGAAGACCAAGGCAAGTGCAAAAAGCCTAATTCTATTGCGTGCTCCTATTATCCAGCGCAAAACAATGCTGAACCTGTGTATACCTGCGCTGAATGCCAGAGAATTGTTGGATGCTCAGCGAATGATAAAGGCTATTGTTCTATTCAGCCAGGTGTTTCTTGCAATGGAGGAACAGGTCATTGTAATACAGAAGGCATTTGCCAGACTGATTAACAATAAATCTAATGTCAATTCAGGATTTAAAAATCACAATCAACAAAAGACTCTTTTGAGTTTTCTCTTTTCAGCGAAAACTTTATAAATAAGAATGAATCCTACATCATATGAATTTGTTTTCATACAAATATTTGTGAGAGGTGTTAATTATGGGTCATCTTGATTATAACAAGAAGGTATTAAGGGAATTCCAGCATCCCAGCAACATGGGCAGCATAAAAAACGCAGATGGACATGGCCAAGTAGGCAACCCGACCTGTGGAGATATTATGGAAGTCTTCCTGAAAGTAAAGAATGGGAAAATAGTTGATATAAAGGCAAAGACTTTTGGCTGCGTGGCTGCAATAGCAACCACATCAATCCTTACCAAGCTTGTTAATGGCAAAACAGTTGATGAAGCATTCAAAGTAACCAAGGATGATATAGTCAAGGCATTAGGTGGAGTGCCTCCAATAAAGTATCACTGCTCAATCCTAGGCATAGAAGCTTTACACATGGCAATAGAGGATTACAAGAAGAAGCAAAAATAACTAGGTAAAAAAATTACTTATTTCTAAAGCAACAGTAAAAATAATAGTAATCTTTATATACCACCAATTCTAGAAATTAGTTCTATGAGTTTATTTGGCGGATTTTTAAAGAAGTTCCTGAAGAACCTTTTCAAGAAGAAAGGAGAGATAAAGCTAGGCATATATGGGCCTCCAAATGGAGGCAAGACTACTCTTGCTAATAAAATAACCATGGACTGGCTTGGAGAGGAAATGGGCAGTGTAAGCCCAATTGCACATGAGACAAGGGAAATCCAGATAAAAGAACGAATTACTGTAAAGTCAAAAAACAAGGAACTAACCTTTAACCTGGTTGACACCCCAGGAATCGCTACAAAGATTGATTTTGAAGAGTTCATAAAAGCAGGTTTGGAAGAAAAAGAAGCTAAGACCAGGGCTAAGGAAGCTACCAAAGGAGTGATTGATTCTATCAAGTGGCTTGATGACATGGATGCTGTTGTGGTTGTCCTTGACGGAACCAAAGACCCTTATTCTCAGGTTAATATCACAATCATTGGAAATCTTGAAGCAAGGAAGATTCCTGTGCTCATAGTTGCTAACAAGGTTGACTTGAAAAAGGCAGATATAAAAAAAGTTCAGGCAGCTTTCCCGCAGTACGATGTCATTGGCATAAGCGCCAAGTACGGCACAAATATTGACGGGTTTTACGAATCCCTATTCAAGCTTACTAATAAGTAAAAAGAAATTAGAAATAAAAAAAGAGGTTGAGGAAGAAGAAAAATGCTGACCTTACAATTCGTCCCCCACTCAGAGATTATTAATCTTAATTCTGAAAAGAAAGTGCAGAAGCTACTAAAAATCGTAAAAGAGGATAAGATAATCCTGCTTGAAGGCAAGCTGCACAGCAATGAGAAGTCAGAACTCATAAGAAAGACTATGGAAGAGATTGATGAGCGCTTCAAAGGCATAGAGATAGAAGAGCTAGAGACTGACTCAAAAGACAAAGCCTTTTTTGAGAAGATAAGGACTGTGTTCATAAATTTCATCCTCGGAAACAGAAGAGGACTAACCATAATAGGCCCAGCGACCATAATCAAGGAGATAAAGAAAGACCCTGACAAGATACAATTATTCACAGAAGAGATTAGGAAGAAGAAAAAGAAATAGTTTTATTATTGGCCAATAAAAAGAATTATAAACCCATTCTACTTTTATATCCGTATGCCACACCAGTGCGTTAGATGCGGAAAGATGTATGAGGATGCTTCTCAGGAGATTATAAAAGGATGCTCTTGCGGAGCCAAGATGTTCTACTTTATCAAGGCAGAGAAGTACAAACAGCTAAAAGAAAAGGCAGAGGCTGCAATAAAGCTCAGCCCTCATGAAAGAGAGCAGATAGAAGAAGATGTTTATGACATCATAGGAAATGACATTGACAGGGACAAGCCAGTCATACTTGACATTGAGAGCATCGAGATACTGCAGCCAGGCAAATACCAGCTAGACCTGGTAAAGCTATTCCATGAGAAACAGCCGCTAGTCTATAAGCTGGAGGATGGCAAGTATTTTGTTGATGTAATTGAGACTTTCCAGCGCCTCAGGGATAAGGACAAGGAGAAGAAGAGGAAATAATTAGAGCAGATAATAAATAAGGGAAAATAATATAAACGCTCATTCTTAACTTTTCATAATGCTAATAGTTGACGTTCATGCACATCTGGATTTTGAAGAATATGACGCAGACAGGGGTAGGGTTATTGAGGAGAACAAGAAATCCGGGGTCAAGGTAATAATCAACAACGGCGTGACTGTTGAGAGCAACAGGAAAGTTCTTGAGCTAGCAAAAAAGTATGACATCATCAAGCCAGCACTAGGCATCTACCCAGTCTGGGCAGCTGAGATGAAAGAAGAAGATTTTGACAAAGAGCTTGAGTTTATTTCTAAGCAAAAGAATATTGTTGCCATTGGCGAAGTAGGCCTTGACTATATTAAAGGTGATGATAATCCTCACGGGGAAAAGTACAAGCACGAAATGAAAGCCTGCTTTGAAAAGCTCATAAAACTGGCTGAGAAGAAAAAACTGCCAATAATCTGCCATTCCAGAAGGGCAGAGCTTGATGTTATTGAGATGCTGGAGAGCAGCAGCCTGAAAAAAGGAAAAGTCATTATGCACTGCTTCATGGGAAGGCAGCACCTGGTAAAGAGGATTATTGATAATGGCTGGAGCATGAGCATCCCGTGCATTGTGACCAAGTTACAGCAGCTACAACTGATTGCGCAGATGGCTCCTGTTCAGCAGATATTCACAGAAACAGATGCTCCTTACATGACTCCTTATCCTGACATCAAGAGAAATGAGCCCAGATTCATAGTTGAAGGGTTGAAAAAGATTGCTGAGATAAAAAAGCTGGATGTTGAAGAAGTCTCAAAGATGATTTATATGAACTATCAGAGGATTTTCTTAAAATGAAAATAATCAAAACCCCGCATTATTCTTGGAAAACAGGCGAGCTGACACAAGGCTGCCAGCTTTGCGTAAAAGGAGAGAAGCTAGTGTTGTTTGTCAC
Source organism: uncultured Methanosarcinales archaeon (assembly GCA_964354085.1). Taxonomy (GTDB): domain Archaea; phylum Nanobdellota; class Nanobdellia; order Woesearchaeales; family SM23-78; genus SM23-78. The sequence continues at coordinate 21,751 of CAYGYA010000002.1, read as the reverse complement.
TGGTCTTTGCAGCTCTCGCTGCGACTTCTGCCCAGTATCTGACAAGAAGCTTTACAAGGACGTGATTTATGCCAATGAAAGTCCCCTTAATGATGAGAAAGAGACTGAAGCAATAATCGAGGAGTCAGAGGCTTGCTCTGCAACAGGAGCAGGAATAACAGGGGGAGATCCGCTGGTTAAGCTTGACAGGACTGTCGATTATATCAAATTGCTGAAGAAAAAGTTTGGTAAGGAATTTCACATTCATCTCTACACTCCTCTTACTCTTGTTAATGAAAAAACCTTATTGCGACTCTACAAGTCGGGACTTGACGAGATGAGGTTCCACCCTAAGCTTGACAAGGAAGAAGAGTGGCCAAGAATCATGCTTGCAAGAAACAATAAATTCAAATGGAAAGTCGGCGTTGAGATACCAGTAATCCCTGGAAAAGAGCAGGAAACCAAACTCTTGATTGACTTCATTGCAGATAAAATTGATTTTCTTAACCTTAATGAACTTGAGCTTGCTGATAATTCTGTGTGGCGCAATAAAAAAGATGTTAAGTGCAAGGATAATATGTCTTATGCTATCAAAGGAAGCGATGAGCTTGCAAAAAAACTCCTTAAATACTGTGCAAGCCTGGGTATAATAGCGCATTACTGCACTTGCAAATTAAAGGACAGGGTTCAGCTGGCTGAGAGAATACTGCGAAGAGCCAAGAATGTTAGGCAGAAATTTGATGTTTTAAAAGAAGATGGCTTGCTGGTTCGCGGAGCTATTTACCTTCATGAGATTGCTCCTGGCTTTGGCTATCATGACAAACTCAACAAATTGAAAAACAATGAGAAAAGGAAAATATTAAATAAGCTGAAAATAATAAGAGAACAAATAATAAAACAAGAGGAACTACCACAACATATGCTCTTACTTGACGAGCACAAGCTAAGATTGATAACAAGCCCCTGGCTGGCTAGGATAATCAAGGCTAAAGGTGTTGTTCGGGCTGTTGTCACAGAATATCCGACTTTTGACGCTCTTGAAATTGAAGTGGAAATATTAATATGATAAAATAGAAAAAACGCTCTAAGGGGACTCCGGTGCGAAGCACTAGGAGTCACCTACCTTTTATTAAATTTTGAAGTGAGCGAAGCGAACGGGTGAAAATTTAATGGAAATCAAGATTGACACAAAAAAAGATTCACCAGATGACATAAAGAAGACTATTGAGTTCTTGAGAACCCTGGTAGGAGCAAGCAGCAGTGCGAGCAGCGAATTCAGTACTGGCAATGATGCAACAAGCGCAATGGTCAGCATGTTTGGAGACACTCCAGTCCTGAGTAATGATATGCCAAAAGCTGAAGATGGTGAAGATAGCGAAGATAATGAGGAAGAGGAGAAAGAAAAGATAGAACTCATACCTTACTAGAGCCTTCTGAAAATGAAATACAGATATATTAACCATACTGCTGACCTGAAAGTAAGAGCTTATGGAAAGACTCTTGAGGAAGCCTTTTCAAACGCCGCGATTGGAGGCTTTGATTTCCTAACAGACACTACCAAAATAAAAAAGAAAATTGAGAAAAAAATCAGCATCAAGTCCAAGAGGATTGAAGCCTTGCTCTACGACTTTTTTGAGCAATTGCTTTTCCTGCTCGATACCGAGAGCTTCATTATTTCAGATTTTAAGGATATGAAGATAAAGCAGGCAAAAGATAAATTCGAGCTGAAATGCAGTGCAATGGGAGACAACTACAAGAACTATGAAGTAAAAGGAGATATAAAGGCAATCACTTATTCTGAGATGAGAATTTATAAGGAGAAGGCTGGCTTTGTGATTGACGTTGTTCTGGATATATAAGGTTGCGTTTCTCTCCTTTTACTAATAATGCTGAAAGGAAGTCTCTGAGCCTGAAATCCTTTGAAGGGTATAATATCTGGCCTTTATCTTCTCTCCTGGCTAAGTCACCCAACAGATACCAAATTCTGGATTCCAGTTCTGCTCTCATACTTTCAACAGGGTTCTTTTCATTAATAAAAGAAGTAATTTCTAAAGGTTGCCCAATACTAACCTTAATCGGTTTCCTTCGCAATTCTGTAACCATATACCAGGGCATTAGCCCTTTACTGCCTAGGATAGCAGCGGGGTAAACAGGAACAACTACCCTGTGATGCTCATAAACATTATATGCAACAATAGCTGCTCCTTTTTTAGCCCCATGAAAAACAGCATGCTTATCCACCCTGCTTTTTTTATCTTGATACTGAAAAACAACTATTTTTCTCTCTAATTGAGATACATCGTACTCCATCTTAGTTCTTGCTTCAGTATTTATTTTAATCATTTCTGCCCGGTCCATTTTTCTATCAACAGCGCACTTAATTGCGCCCATTTTCTCCATGACTGAAGCGCAAAACTCTGCAAATTCTTCTATTCTCCAGTCAGGAACAAGGGATTCCAAAACTTTGATGTGTTTTTTTAGATGGCTTTTAGCCATTCCAAAGGTTTTGTCCTTATCGAATAACTCGTGTCTTGCTGCAAAGGATAGCGGTATACCGAGCTGATTAAGTATTTCGAATAGTGAGAATATATCTTTTGCAGAGCCTACATGGTTTGGAGCTATGATGCCTGACCTGCCCCTTATTATATTCTCAAGCCCGTAGTATTCAATCTTGTTGAAAAAAAGAAAAAACTTGCTGTAATAGCCTCCTACTCTTTTGTAAAATTCATAATCCTGATTGCTTGTATCTAGTAAAGTCATTTTAATCACAAAAACTCATAAATATTAACTCCTCGGTGAGAGTAACACTGAAGAGTTGTGACTCATTTATAAATCTTATCTTAAATGTATCTCCAGAATATCCTCATCAGAAAAAACATGCTCAAGAGAGAGCAGCTTCTGGCCAGGGAACTTGGAGCTTCTGCCCCAGAGCCTCGCGAACTTGAACTTGCTCACAAAATCCTTGTGCAGCTTATCGCAAACATCCCTTATCCTGGCATTCTTGTGCATTATCAGAGGAACTTCCAAGTCAGCCTCTTTTCCCGGCTGCTTGAGATAAATCCTGATAAGCTCGAGCCTATCAAAAATAATCTTCTTAAGCTCATCAAGCCCGATGTTCTTCTCTGCGCTTACAATAACATCTGCGCCTATCTCTTTTTTTACCTCCTCTGCCTTTTCCCTGCTCATGGTATCTGCTTTGCTAAGGATTATTATCCCAGGCATGTAGGCTTTGTTATCCTCTAATATGTCAATGAGCTGGTCATCAGTAATCTCTTCACGAATCAAAACGTCAGCGTTGTTAATCCTGAATTCCTTCAATATTGCTTTGATAGTATCATCAGTCAGGTTTCTCAGCTTCACTGTCTTACCAACCCTAATGCCATTCTTCATAGTCTTCCTGATCTTGACATAAGGCTTGTGCTGGTTAAGCCTGATATTGGTGTTGCGAATCTCATTGAGCAAAACATCCAGGTGCTCAGGATGATTAACATCAATTAATATCAAAGCCATGTCTGCACCACGCATGACAGACAAAACCTCCTTTCCCCTACCGGTCCCATCACTAGCGCCTCTGACAACACCAGGCACATCAAGAATCTGAATCTTAGCATGGCCATACTCAAGCATTCCAGGGACCACGTCAAGAGTGGTGAACTCATAATCTGCAGTCTTAGAATGAGCATCAGTCACAGAATTCAGGAGCGTGCTCTTTCCAACGCTTGGGAAGCCAATCAGGATGACCGTAGCATCACCAGAGCGCCTGACAGTATAACCCTCACCTTTCTTGCCAGACCTGCGCCTGGTCTCCTGACGCTCCCTAAGACGAGCAAGCTTAGCCTTCAATAGCCCAATAGCGTTCTGAGTCCTCTTATTATACTTGGTAGTTGAGATTTCTTCCTCTAATCTCTTAATCTCAGACTCATATTCAACCATGATAAAAATAAAAGAAGAAAAACAAGTTTTTAATGGTTGCGGTTTGCATTGACTACTGATTGATATGCTTCTTGAAGCTTCTCCAGGTTTGCATATCCTTCCAATGCATGGCCTTTAGGAATTCCTAACAATTTAATTGTGTCAAATCTGCCATCACGACCATAATCCATTGCTTCGATGCGAGGACCTGAATATTCCTTTTCCCCAGCTTTATTGTCTTGACAGGATAAAAAAATTTCTCGAAAGGCTTTATCGTCACTAACAGTCACATCATATCCCTGGTATGTTCCCCTTTCATATTTTGGTCTTTCATTACAGGCTTTTACACCGCCAACAGCAGCCAATCCCAGCATTCCTCCAACTATTGTTGTTAAGGTTATTGCACTTCCAATTTTACTCAGGTTTTCTTTTATTTTTGTGTAATTCATTCTTATCATCCCCCAATTATTTTTAGGGATATATGAGTAAAGCGCCGATATAAATATTTGCTACTACAAAAAGTAGTAGTTTAGAAATATTTAAATAGGAGGATAGCCTAAATCCCCCTGTGAACAGCCAGATCCTTGAGGAAATCGGTCTTGAGAGGAATGAAATCAAGGTATATCTTACCTTATCGGACCTTGGCTTGACAACAACAGGCGTGCTGGTAAAAAAGTCTGGTGTGCCAAGCTCTCACATATATCAGGTTCTTCAACATTTGATTGAGAAAGGCCTTGTTTCATATACAACCATTAAGAATACAAAACATTTCAAAGCACAGGACCCCAGCAGATTGTATGAGTTCATAGATTCTCAAAAAAAGTTGCTTTCAGAAAAAGAAAATGAGCTTTCCCAGATAATTCCGGAATTAAAGCAAAAACAACTTCTCGCAGAAAAGCTTGAGAAAAAAGAGCAAAAAGTGCAGACTTTTGAGGGAATCAAGGGAATTAAGACAGCGTTGGAAAATGTATTGAATATTCTTAAAAAGGGCGATGAATTCATCGTATTTGGTTCCCCGAGAATTGGAAGTGAGAGATTACACGGTTTTTTCAATGATTTTCACATTAGAAGAGCTAAGAAAGGCATAAGGTACAAAATAATTTACAACTCAGATGCAAAAGAATTTGGTGAAGAGAGAAAAAAATATGGCCTGACAGAAGTCAGGTTCTTACCTGAAGGAATGAATACTCCCTCAGTTTCCTGGATTTTCAAGGATTATGTCGCTCTTGTTGTATTTTCAGAAGAACCAGTAGCGTTAGTAATTAAAAACAAGCAGATGGTTGAAAGCTTTAATTCATACTTCAAATTTATGTGGGCTTTGTGCAAGCCATAGCAAACTTTTAAAAAAGAGGAGAACTACATGGTGTTGATGAACAAAAGAGGTGCGTATTTCTTTGTAATTGATGCTCTCATAGCTGCCAGCGTCATCTTCATAAGCCTGATTATCATTTTCACTTCCCACAGAATGGTTCCTGAATCATCTCCTTCCCTGAGAATGATTGAGGATTACATGGACTTCCTTACGACTACAAAGGTAAACCAGTTCCAAGGGGGTTATGTCACAAGCCTTAACATAACAGGCTCTGACAATACTCTTCTTGAACAGCTTGTAGAGTTTTATTATTACAACACCACTGGCAATGACACTTCACAAATAATGTGGAATTTCACCCAAGAGATTAGCAAAGGAGTAATACCTGACCAAAGAGGCCTGATAGTGTACATAAATGACAGTATAAACAATCACTATAGCCTCATATATAACCGAAGCGTTTCACCAATGGAAAAATCAAGCCTTGTGTTAAGTTCAAGGAGGCTTAGCTTTAAAAAAATCACCAATGAGACTAATACCATCATTTATGGCCCTGTAATACTCGATGTAAGGGTTTGGGTGTAATGATATGAATATGATAAATGATAAGAAAGGAGTTGTGTTCACAATCATAGCTATAGTGCTGGCAGTTTTCTTCACCCTGATCTTCTCAGCCAGGGTGGAGAAGCCTCTTGATTATAAGACAGAAATACTTGAAATAAGAATACGCTTGCTGAGCGATTATATGAACACAGTTTTTGATTATGCAGAGGAGACAGCCTCAATAGCAGGCTATTCTGCGCTTCAGGGGGTGATATCAGACATCAGCACATACCACAGGTATTATGACCAGAGTGATGAGTTCGAAACCAACTATACCTACTGCATTAAAACAGGAAATCTTACCACTTCAAAATACTGCCCTAACATGACTAACAGCACTCTTACTCATTTCCTGGACCAGCTTAGGAATATTGCAGAGGATGAACTGAATATCAACTCTAATTACACCATCAATCACGTATCTGTTAACCAGACAACAGATGCATTCTCAGTTGAAGTCATACTCAACCTAAGCGTGAAAGTCAATGATGCATATGCCAACATTTCAGACACGAGGATTTTGACTAGCAGTGTTCCAATAGAAGGACTTTTAGACCCACTTTACTTGCTGAATGGGACCTATAACCAAACCATTAATATTTATGAAAAGGAGCAAGGAAACTGGACATATGAGGACCTCCAACTGTTATATTACAATCATGCATACAGGAAATATCCTGAAGGAGTGAGCTTTGTCAGCAGAATCAAGGGAGACTTCTCTCCAAGTATTCTTTATGGCATTGAGAGCTTTGTGAACTACACGCATCCAGACGTAAACTATGATTATAACGACACCATGGTTGACTACTTATTTTGGCAGAATAAGGAATTCAACTGCCTGCCTATCACCATAAGCAGTGAAGTTTTAGGGATTAATGACACAGCAAATTTCCCACTCAAAAACGGGGTACAATACTTCCAGCTAGACAAAGATCACGCCTCAATTTTCCTCAGCGGATATCTCCTCACATCTCCATGCCCTTAAATACAAGCACTACTGAATGATAATTAACAAAGTTTATATATTTTCAAAAGGACAATCACCTTTAAATAGTTAGAGGTATAAAAGTAGGAATAAGGCTGGAAATAGAAGTATAACTAAGAGTAAAAAAAGGGGTGGGTATATTTGGCAGATTCGACTGTAAGGACTGGGGTAGATGAGCTTCTGGATCTTCTCAGGAAAATAGATAAGATAACCTTGTCAGACGCTGCCAAAAAGCTCAGCATAAGCTCATCCTTGCTTCAATCCTGGGTAGATTTCCTTGTAGAAGAAGAAATCCTAGGAATAGAGTATAAGTTCACCAAGCCCATTATATATCTTAACAGGCCAGCAGAAGAGAAAAAAGCTCGTATAAAGGAAGAGGCAGAAATTGGCCTGGAGAGCTATAAGCAGGATTTCAAATTAAGGGCCACTGAGAAAAGTATTCCTGTGGAAAAGATAAGCTTCTTGTGGAAGGACCATGCAAAAGAGGCCCTGAGCAGGAGAAAAGAATTCTTTTTCAGAGAAGCAAAAAAGAGAAATCTTGCTAATATTGACAATTTGTGGCACATTTATAACGAAAAAATAATGTCATCATGATAATTTGATAACCTAAAAAGAGGATTAGATTAAAAAGAAAATAAACAAAAATGGACTTTGACAAATTCGTAGAAAGAGACATCCTGGAATTCCTTGACAAGCAAGCCATGCTAGTGGCTGAGAAAGCAGCTGGAATTAGAGAGGAAGAGTTTGATCTTTATGAGATAACCAAGGATTATGCAAAGGAAATTTCAGAAGCTCTCAAGAACGAGGACTTAAAAAAAGCCAAGCAGATATTTGAGGATGTTAAAACCAGGTATCAAAAGGCTCCTGATGCTTCTCTTAGCAAAAAAAGGCTTTATTCTATCATGGAAGAAATATATGAGAGAATAAAGGACTATGAGGGAAAAGAGGAAGGGAAAAAGAGCCTTTTCGAAACAATAAAGGATTATGAGGAAAAAGGGCTTTTTGCCAGCCCGACGGTTGTTAGTGGCAAGGAGCCTGAAACTGTTAATCTGGTTTTTAGTGCGATTGCTGGAAAAGAGAAAGAGCTCGAGAGGGTCTCTACCAAGAAGCCTTTTAAGAGCGAAGACCTACAAATTGCTGTCAAGATTTATAGGGAGCTGAAAGAGCTTATCCAGAGAATACCCGAATCTGCCTCGCGAGAAAAAGAAAGAATTTATGATGCTGCCCTTAGCTGGTACTATATCATCAAGAAGCTAAAGGAAAAGCTGATTGCTGAAGAGCAAGCCAAAACAGTACAAGCAACTCAAGCTGAAAGCAAGCCTGAAGAAAAGAAGAACGTGGAGCAGATACTTGAAGAGGTAAGGAAGCTCAAGGAAGAAATAGTAAGAAGCCACATGAAAATTGCAGATTGCATAAAGAAGAGGGACTTGAAGAGCAGCATAGATGAGTACACTCATCTTAAACAGCTTTGCGAGCAATTCCCCCAGGAGATGGAAGAGGAGAAAACCGCTCTTCTTGCAGATGCACTATCCCTGTATGAGAGCATTAATAAGCTGAAAACAGTTCTTACCAAGCAAGGAGTTATGGAACAAACCGCTGTTGAAGAGCAAACAAAAGAAAAAGATGATAGAGAAAGGATAAAACATGAAATTCATACTAAGCTGGAAATAATAAAAAATCTTTTCATGCAAAAAAACACCCCTGGCGCCATTAGCGAGTATAATGAATTAAGAACTCTTTTCAATACTTATCCTGACCAGCCTGCAGAAGAAAAAAAGCAACTCTATGAGGGAATAATGCATACCCACAAGGATATGAAGATGCTGGAAGACAATTTAAAAAGAAAAAGCCCGTATTATGACTCAGAAAACGCAGCAGCTATAAAAAGAATCTTAGAATCCACGCATGCTTTGCTTGATAATGGAAAAGTAGAGGAAGCAACCCACAACCTGCTGGAAGCAAAGCACAGAACACAACTATTGCCAAAGGAAGCTTTTGATGAGAAATACAATCTGGTCAAGGAAATTGAGAAACTAGAGTATAAGCTTACTTTTGTGAAAAATGTGCAAAAGATTGTTCCTCCCACAATGCCTGTAATTGATTAGCCACAAGGGATTATTTATAATTACAAATATAAAATAAAAGGATTATGAAAAAATGACCGAACTAATAGCAAGAACTCCTGCAGAACTTTCAAGAAGAGAGCTTATAGACCGCTATACAATCACAGTCAACAACATAGTAGTTGATATAAGCATATATGTAGAGGAGAACAAGCCAGTGCCAGAGTACACTGTATCAATAACCAACATTAGCGATGCTACAAAAATAATTCTTGAGAAAATAAGGCAGGAATTCATTTCAAAGATGAGCCTGGAAGAGATTGAGAACCTGGAGCAGAATGAGCTTATCAATATAAGGCAGAGGTTCAAGGGAGAAATAAAAAAACTCATACAAAAGTACTTCCCGAAAGCAGATGACAAGACCATGAACATGCTTATAAATTACCTGATAGAGGAAAACCTTGGCTTGGGAAAAATAGAAATCCTGCTACAAGACCCTTCTCTTGAAGAGATTGTAATAAACAACCACACAGAGCCAGTATGGGTATATCATAGGAAGCATGGCTGGCTCATAACCAATATTAAGATAATCACAGAAGACAGGATCAGACATTTTGCTACAATGATAGGAAGAGATGTTGGCAAGGAGATAACCAACCTCAATCCACTCATGGACGCCCACTTAATGACAGGCGACAGAGTGAATGCGACCCTAACGCCAATAAGCACAAAAGGAAACACCCTAACTATCAGAAAATTCTCCCAGGACCCATGGACCATCACCAAGTTTGTTAAGGATAACGTGCTTACCTATGAAGCAGCAGCAATGATATGGCTAGCTGTGCAAAACGAGCTCAGCATTATCATCAGCGGAGGAACAGGAAGCGGAAAAACCAGTATGCTAAATGTAATAAGTAACTTCTTCCCACCAAACCAGAGGATTATAAGCATAGAGGACACAAGAGAGCTTACCCTGCCTGACAACCTGCACTGGGTACCTATGGAGACCAGGCTGGCTAACCCGGAAGGAAAGGGAGCAGTAGGCATGCTTGACCTGCTAGTGAACAGCCTGAGAATGAGGCCTGATAGGATTATTGTTGGAGAAATAAGAAGAAAAAAAGAAGCGGAAGTGCTGCTTGAAGCAATGCACACAGGCCACTCAGTATATGCAACCATGCACGCCAACACAGCAGAAGAAGTGGTGATGAGGCTTACCAACCCACCAATAGAAATCCCAAAGCCAATGATAGCGTCATTGTCAATGATAGTAATCCAGAACAGAAACAGGAGAACAGGAAAGAGAAGGACTCTCCAGCTGGCAGAGATAACACCAACAGGAGACGCGAAAGTCATCATGAGATTAAATGTTGCAAAAGATGTGCTTGAAGAGACTGCAAAATCCCAGACAATAATGGAAAGGCTAAAACTTTACACAGGCATGAGCGACGAAGAAATAGTTAATGACATAAAGGAAAAAGTTAAGATTCTGAAATGGATGGTAAGAAAAGAGATACATGAAGTTAATTCCATAGGGATAGTTATTGCAAAATACTACATGGGAACTCTTAATATAGATTATTAAAAACAGGTTATTAATAAATTATTAAAAATTAAAACAAGTGAGGGGGACAATGCCTGAATCAAGAAATAAAAGTGAGCTGATTCTTAGGAGAAAGCTAAGAGTGGCGGGGCTTAATAAGACCCCCAAAGAATTCCTGAGCCAGACCTTGCGCTCTGCAATAATGGTTGGGTTTGCCATGTCAGTGCTCGCTTTCTTTCTGGTAAAAAAGAAAAATCTGCCATTAATATTTATTCCTGTGGCAGGAGTAATATTCTTTTTCTTGAGCTATGCTACCCTGTTAAAAACACTTGATTCAAAGATTCACAAGAAAGCCAAGGAAATTGACAAGGATGTGCTGTTTGCAGGAAGATTCCTGCTCATCAAGCTAAATTCTGGAAAGCCGTTAATCAATTCGTTAATGGAAGCCAGCCAAAGCTATGGTGTCGCGAATACTTATTTCAAACAGATAATTAAAAGCATAGAATTAGGAACCCCACTAGAAAAAGCCCTTGATATGGCCAGTGATGAGTGCCCTTCAAATAAGATGAAGAGAGTAATCTTCCAAATAAGCAGTGCTCTTAAGATAGGAATTGATGTCACCCAGAATCTTGAAGCGGTGCTTGAAGAAATAGCCTATGAGCAATTGATAGAAATCCAGAGATACGGGAAAAAACTAAACAGCCTGACCTTGTTCTACATGCTACTGGCAGTAGTTGTCCCCAGCCTCGGAATGACCATGTTCATAGTAGTGGCTGGCCTTGTCGCATTAAACTTCACATCTTCAACTTTTTTCATCTTTGCCTTTTTCCTTTTCATGATAGAGCTGGTTTTTTTAAGCTTGTTCAAAAGCATAAGGCCCAATGTAAACATATGAATGGAATAAAGATAAAATAAAACATTGAGAATATAGAATATTAAAAATAATAATATGCTAATATTGACTGCAAGAAAACCACGAGGCATAAAATGAATATGAATAAGATGAATTTTTTATTCCTTGATGAGTTTGGAAAAGCCTTTATCCCGAAAAAGATAAGGCCTGGGCTTGGCAAGTACTTGGGAAAAGCAGGGATTGAAGAGGTTCCCTACAGGTTCTTTGGCATCTTATTCTGGCTAACAGCTGTAATAACTTATTTCATATACCTACCTTTAATTTATCCCGTTATAAAGCAAAAGCCAATAATTGTGTTCTTTATTCTGACCTTTGTATTGTGGTTCATTGTCCAGGCATTAATTGCAGTGCTAGTAGTAGTCTCACTATCATTCTACCTTAACATAAGGATTTACAAAAGGACTAAGATACTTGAAGACATGCTGCCAGACTACCTCACCCTGGTTTCAACTAACCTCAAAGGAGGCATGAATTTTGAGAAATCACTCTGGAGCGCAATCAAGCCAGAATTCAGCATACTGGCCAGAGAAATAGGTATTGTAAGCAAGAGAGTTGCAACAGGAAATGATGTGACACAGGCTTTGCAGGAATTCGCAGATAAATACAGCTCACCAATACTAAAAAGAAGCATAGACCTGCTAAAAGGCGAGATAATGAGCGGAGGTAAAATAACAGGAGTGATTGATAATCTGGTGCTAAACCTGAAAAAGACCAAGGCATTAAGGCAGGAGATGACAGCTGCCACTCTAACCTACATGATATTTATGGCAGCAATAGTAATATTTATAATGCCGACATTATTTGCTCTTTCCAAACAGCTTCTCGGGATAATCCTTAAATTCAGCGCAAGGCTATCAACCAGCTTTCAATCAGCCTCATCAGCTACCATGTTCACATTCTCAGCAGCAAACATTGACCCGAATGACTTCAGAACCTTCTCAATAGTCGCCATAGCCATAATATCAATTTTTTCATCAATGATCATAAGCACCATAGAAAAAGGGGATATAAAAGGAGGGCTAAAATATATTCCTATGTTCCTGTTCGGAGCCCTCATAATGTATTTCATATTAGCAGCAATCCTGGGATCAATGATCGGAGGCATAATCGTTTGATGAATAGCTTGTTAATTGTATGCTAATAATTAAAAACAGGCAAAACTGATTGAAAAATCAAAAGATTTATATAAATAAAACACAAAAGCAAGTAAAAGAGTATTAATTCAGCATGATTAAAGATGTGGCTTGGGTATGACTAGAGTTTGCTAAGAGGTGATTTCATGATAAAAGGACAAGCCGCCCTGGAATTTTTAACAACATACGGGTGGGCTTTCCTTGTACTCCTAATAATGATAGGGGCATTAGCTTATTTTGGCGTGCTCAATCCTTCCAAAATGCTGCCTGACAGGTGCATGTTCAGCCCAGAGATTCAATGTGTAGAATCAAAAGTGGTTGGCAACCAAGGCGGCAATGGCGTATTAATGTTCAGAATCACAAATAATATTGGGTCCACAGCATCATTTTCATTCGGAGCCACTGACCTTACCTATAACAACCAGGCAAACAGTTGTGATGCCTCAGATGGCGGAGTTGACATAAGGTCAGGAAGCACAATAGAGGTTAACTGCACATTCATTGGCAACACTTTCACTGTAAGGGAGAAAATGAAATTCGAGGTGAATGCGACATACCAGAAAATGGGCGGCACATACTTTACTCCAATAAAAGGAGAGATTTATACTGAGGTCCAATAAACACAAATAATATAAAGATAATAGTTAATAAATAAGGAAAAAAGAGATAATAATCACATATTTCAAATAAACAACAAATAAGAAAATTAAAAAACAGAAAAGCGTGAGGTGAAATATAAAATGAGAAAAGCACAAGCAGCATTGGAGTTCTTAACAACATATGGCTGGGCATTTATAGTAATCCTGGTAATGATAGGAGCACTAGCCTATTTTGGAGTCTTGAACCCAAGCAAGGTAACACCAAACAGATGCATAGTAGAAGCGGGATTTGAATGCCGAGAATACAGAATAACTCAAAATGACGTAAATATTGTTGTTTATAACAGGAAAGGAACAGGCATGCAAAATATAGTTGTAAATGCTACTTCTGATGTTGGAGACCTAACAGGAGTATGCACTCCTTCTGCTACTACTCTGCCGTCTGAAGGAAACATCACTATCGCCTGCACAAGAGCCGGTGTGTTTACAACTTCTTTAGGTAATAAGGTAAAGGTTGACTTTACTATCACCTACACAGCCATTGGAGGAACCCTTTCACAGGTTGCTGGGGGAAGCGTATACACTCAAGTACAATAAGAGTATAGCAATTTAAACTTTTTATTTTTTTAAAATTTTATTTTAATGTTTTTATTTAATTCTATGAAAAGGGGTATAAAGAATAGGCTAAAAAAGATGGTGAGACAAAGAAAAGCCCAGGCTGCCCTTGAATACCTCACAACCTATGGCTGGGCAATTCTAGCAGCTATTATTGCCTTGGGTGCGCTTGCTTACTTTGGCTTTCTGAATCCCAGCAACCTATTGCCCAACAGATGTGATTTTGGAAAGCAGCTTGAATGCATTGACTATAAGATTACCACGATTGCAGGCAATAGTCAAGTATCATTAATTTTAAGGAATAATTTTGGCAAGCCAATTAATATCACAGGAGTTGGAGGTGATGAAATCGTAGGCTCTTCAGCATTCCTATTCTTGGATATTGGCGATAAAAATGAGCTAAATATATCACTTAGCCAGCAAGTCCCGGTAGGGGAAAAGAAAGAAATTAATCCAGTGATTATTTTTAATAGAGTAGGTGCGACTAATTCGCATAACCTTACAGGCACAGTATTTGTTACAGTACAATAAATAAACGAATATGCCAACAAAGCAATATACTGATAAAAAGCAGCATAAAAACAGCAAACTTTTTAAATCAAATGAGGTTTTACTACTCCAAATAAGGGGTTGTTCTAATAAGAGTACAAGATTATGAAAGCTCACTAACAATCATTTTTTCACGATATAAATAAGCAAAGGTGGTGATTTTATTATGAAAGAAAGCGAAGTTTTGAACACTGGAACTACAACAGTAGGCTTGATGTGCAAGGACTGTGTTGTGCTGGCAGCTGATAAGAGAGCTACAGCAGGCAACTTTATTGCAAGCAAGAATGTTAACAAGGTAATCCCAATCAATAACAGGACGGCCCTCACTATGAGTGGAGTAGTGAGTGACCTACAACTACTCATAAAGCTCTTAAAAGCAGAGCTTAAGCTTAAGAGCATCAGGGTTGACAGGGAGCCAAGCGTCAAAGAAGCAGCCAATCTATTGACTAATATAGTGTATAATAATGTTAGAAAGTTCAGCGTAATCCCTGGCATCACTCATTTCTTGCTAGGAGGATTTGATAATACTACCCAGCTTTATGACCTATACGCTGATGGAAGCATAACTGAGATTGATGATTTTGTCTCAAGCGGCAGCGGAAGCGTAATTGCCTATGGAGTTTTAGAGGGAAATTACAAGAAGGACTTGAGCGAAGCAGAAGGAGTTGAGCTGGCTGTCAAGTCAGTTAATGCAGCCCTGCAGAGGGATTCTGCAAGCGGAGAAGGCATTGATGTTTATGTAATCAACAAAGCAGGAGTGAGAAAAGCTGCATCCAAGAAAGTCAATACCATGGCCGAATAGAGCTAAATTGGATAGATAAAGATTCTAAACAAGCAAAAAAAGAAAAAATATTTTGATTTTTATTTATTTTGAAGTCAAATCTTAAAAAAAAAGCAGTTTAACATGTTTTTTAAAGCTAATTTAATTAAAAATAAGACTTATTGAGAGGAAAATCTAAATGTCAGACATCAAAAATTCTATGAATTTTTGGGTCTGAATAATTTCACTTTTACATTTTTACAGGAGGTATGAAATTATGTCGGAGATTATAGACGAAATACTAAACAACCTGCCCAAGGACAAGATAAGCGATGCTGTGTTCGAAGGAGCAAATATAGTGCTTTACACCAAGAACAAGGATTTCTTCCTTGATGATGGTGGGAGTGTGAAAGAAGTTGTTAATATGATAAAAAAGAGGATAGAGCTCAGGCCAGATACTAGCATTTGCCTCAAGCAGGAAGATGCAGAGGTTATTATCAAGAAAATAATTACAGATGAAGCAGGCATTGACCAGATCCTATTTGATCCTCAGAGAAGCATTGTAAATATTGAAGTGCAAAAGCCAGGGCTTGCTATTGGCAAGCAGGGAGAAAACCTGCATGAGATAAAAAAGCAATGCCTATGGGTGCCCCAGATCAGGAGGACGCCTGCTATCAGGAGCCAATTGATTGAGAGCATAAGAATGGTTCTTTACCAGAATAATGATTACAGGAGGAAGTTCCTTCACAAAACAGGCCAGAGGATATATAATGGATGGCTTAGGAGAGCAAAAAAAGAAGAATGGATCAGACTTAGTTTTCTAGGCGGAGCTAGGCAAGTAGGCAGAAGCTGTTTCCTATTGCAAACTCCGGAATCAAGGATATTGCTTGACTGCGGCATGGACGTTGCAGCAAATGATAATGAAACAGCATACCCTTACCTTGATGCTCCTGAGCTCAAAATAGATGACCTTGATGCTGTGATTGTGAGCCACTCCCACCTGGACCATTCAGGGCTTATTCCTTACTTATTCAAGATGGGTTATAGGAAACCTGTTTACTGCACTAGCCCTACACGAGATGTGATGAGCCTTTTGCAGCTGGACTTTATCAAGATTCAGAGACATGAGGCAAAAGAGCCGCTCTACACAACAGATGATATCAAGGAGATGGTAAAGCAAACCATTTGTCTTGAATACGAGGAAGTGACTGATATAACTCCTGACGTCAGGATTACGCTTTACAATGCAGGCCACATTCTTGGAAGCTCACTCGTGCACATCCACATTGGCAACGGCCTCCATAATTTTGTTTACACCGGAGACTTAAAGTATGGCAAGACTAACATGCTAAGTCCGGCTTCAACTAATTTCCCAAGGCTTGAAACATTAATGATAGAAGCTACATACGGTGGAAAGGACAATGTTATGCCTCCGTCTAAAGAAGCTGATGACCAGCTTAGCGAGCACATAATCGAGACTATTAAAAGGAAAGGAAAAGTGCTCATGCCAGTTCTTGGAAGCGGAAGAGCACAGGAAGTTATTGTCCTGCTGGACAAGCTGATAAGGGAAGGCAAATTAAGTGACAGCCTGCCAATCTATATTGACGGGATGGTATGGGACATTACTGCAATCCATACAGCTTATCCAGAATATCTTAACTCAAATCTCAGGCAACTAATATTTCACAAAGACAACAATCCATTTCTGCGCGAGAATATTAAGAGGATTGGAAGCCAAAAAGAAAGGCAGGACTTAATAGAGGATAAAGGCCCTTGCGTGATTCTTGCAACCAGCGGAATGCTCGTTGGAGGGCCAAGTGTTGAGTATCTCAAGCAACTTGCAGAGAACCCCAAAAACCTTTTGATATTTACCTGCTACCAGGGAGAGGGAAGCCTCGGGAGAAGGATTCAGCGCGGAGAAAAAGAGATTAATTTCCAGAAAGGAAACAAATTCGAAACAATAAAAATAGAAATTGAAATAGAAAAGCTTGAGATAACAGGGCACAGCGACAGGAGAGAGCTGATGGCATTTGTCAACCACTGCAGCCCAAAACCCAAGAAAATAATTGTTGTCCACGGAGAGAGCAGCAAGTGCCTGGACCTGGCCAAGAGCCTGCATCAAATCACCAGGGTAGAAACCATAGCTCCAAGGAACCTGGATGCGCTGAGATTGAAGTGAAATTAAATTCGCTTTTGATTATTTTAATCGCGTAACATGTTTTCTAGAAAATGTTCTACAGATTCCGAAATATCTATGCCCGCACGAAAATCTTCCTTTATTCTTCTGGCAGGTCTTAGGTAATAAAGGGCATCTTCAGAATAACAACCATACTCTTTTCTGTACCGAACGTAAGCCTGAAGTTCATCAAATTCCTTTGTAAATGCTTCTATAATGTGAACAACTTTTTCTCTATCTTCTTTTGGAATTGAAATTCTTACTGGACAGATTCCAGCTTGGTTAACATCATCATAAAAAGTCCTTCCTGTTATCACATGATAAACTTCCGTTTTATCCAGCCATCTCCCTTCTCTAGAATTCATTAATTTCAATGCTTGCTCCAAACGAACCTCAAGTCTGCCTTTGTTATTTTCATTCTTTTTCATTTTTCCACCGTATTTTATACCTTATTCCACCTCTTGACCATATTTCGAAAACTGGAACTTTGCATTAATGTTTTTTCAAATTCTTCTGCTACCATTTCTGCCAAACTATAATCTTCTGGAACAGGTGCATCGAAAGTGAATAACCATCTATTCCTTGGCATCCCGTTTAACTTATTTTGCAGGGCCTGGAATTTTCGCCCAAAATAATGTTTATGACAGTAAATACAAATCTCGCTATAACTATTTGGCATTCTTGGGAGTTGATTGTCATAGTCGCCTGTCTCAAAAATTCTGTTATTTATTTTTCTTATCAACGCAGGGGTATAACACTCACTAGACGCTTCCAGAATTTCATCAAGGACAAGTTCCTCAGACCTTTCTCTAGAAATAGGAGGAGTTATTAAGCCTATCTTATAGTAATCGTGTGGAAGTTCAAATATTCTTCCTGCTTTTCCTGCTATAACCGAGCCATAATTGTAATTGCCCATGTCCCTAATATTCATTATTACTCTATGAATTTTTTGTTTTGTCATCTTACTCTCCTCCTTAATACTTCGTAACCCATCGGATTTGGGTCAAATTCGTCATATTCCCAAGCCCATACATAGGTCCTGACCTCTTCTTTGTCAACCCACCCTATTGGCAAACTCCTTGATAAGGTTATAGCATAATATCCATTTGCCAACTTTTCTAAATCTTGAAAAAATCCAACAAGTTCTGGAGATTGTGAAGGCTGATCTTCCTGTGGAAAAAGTAATCTAACCAAATCGCCTTTCCCTACGTCCTCTTCAAACCTATCCATCAATTTCGTCTTTGCCATCTTGTTCTTCACAGAATAGTAATAACCACCAGAATATTTAAATACTTGTTGTCATAATAATGATGACAATATGTCGGATAGTATGAAGTTAGAGCTGGTTAGCCTGGGTTTCACAGAGAATGAGGCAGCAGTCTATGTTTCTCTTCTGGAACTTGGCTCAACCAACGCTGGCGAAGTCATCAGAAAGACCAAGCTTCACAGAAATATTGTTTATGAGAATCTTGACAAGCTGATAGAAAAGGGTTTGGTAAGCTTTGTAATCATAAGGAATATCAAGCACTTTGAGACAACTTCTCCAGATGAATTAAAAGATTACATTGATAGGCAAAAGCAGGAAGCTATGAAGAAAGAAGAAACAGTAAACCAGATTCTGCCTCAGATTCAGAAAATGCGTTCTTCTGCTGAAAGAAAGCAGGAAGCCACCATATTCAGGGGCAAGCAAGGGTTAAAAACAGCGATTGAGGAAACCACCCTAGCAAAGGAAGAAGTTCTTGTCTTTGGTACTGGCTGGGGCATGAGAGAGACTATGGGAAGCTATTATGAGCAATGGCATCTAAAATTAAAGGAAAATCATATCAAGTCAAGAATTCTATTGCCTCTTAACAAGCGCGGAGCTTTCATGAAGCCTTTTATTGCAAAGTATTTGCCTGAGGAAAGCTCATTTCCATCGACAATTTGCATATTTGACAACAAAGTACTGAATGTGGTGTGGGAAGAAGACCCTGTTGGCATTTTAATCGTAAGCGATAAAGCAGCACAGTCATACAAACAATACTTTGAGGTATTATGGAAACTTGCTAAACAATAATTTATAATCATCATCAAAAGATTTATATAACACAATTTGCGAAATTAATGAGAGAAAAACAAAAAGAGGTTAAGTCGTGGAGAATATCTTCTTTGACATAGGTTTAATTATAATAGTTGCTGGCATTGGCGCCTATTTTGCCCGCCTGCTTAAGCAGCCTCTCATTCCTGCTTATATTATCTCTGGAATACTGCTCGGCCCTGTTTTTCATGTAATAACTGACAAAGTAACCATTGCTTCACTGTCAGAGATAGGAATAACTTTCATGCTCTTCAGCGTGGGGCTTGAGCTTAACCTGAAAAAACTTAAAGAAATAGGCAATGTCGCCACTGTGGGCGGCTTGATTCACATGGGCTTGCTGTTCGGCATAACCTATGTTGCTTTCAGGATTATGCAGTTTAACAGCATTTCAAGCGTTTATATTGGTCTTATACTTATGTTCTCAAGCACCTTGGTAGTGGTCAAGTTACTGTCTGACAAGAGCGAGCTTGACACTTTGCACGGAAGGATTATCATTGGCATGCTGTTGATGCAGGACATCGTGGCCATAGTTGCTCTTAGCATGCTTAATAGCCTCGGGCAGTCTGGCCTTGGCTCTGTATTATTCATGTTTGTAAAAGGTTTTGCTGTCTTTTTTGTTGGCTTGGCCTTGGCCAAGATATTGTTTAATACTATTTTCAGGTTTGCTGCCAAGCATGATGAATTATTATTTATATTATCAATAGTAGTAATGTTTGGCTTTGCCATTATTTACAATTATATTGGATTCAATATAGTCATAGGAGCTTTTATTGCGGGCTTGCTTCTTGGAAACCTGCCTTATAAGTTAGAGATAATAGGTGAGGTTAAAGGCATTAAGGACTTCTTCGCAGTCATCTTCTTTGTCAGCATAGGCTTGGAATTAATCCCTGTAAATATTAATAAAATCCTGCTTCCCCTGATTGTGATGCTGGTACTCACAGTTATTGCACTCCCCATCATCACCATGTTTGTGCTTGCATTGTTCGGTTACAAGAGGAGAACAGCCTTCTTGACAAGCATAAGCCTTGCCCAGATATCAGAATTCAGCCTTATAATAGCAAGCCTTGGATTTAATAAAGGCCATATTGGCTCTGATATTTTCAGCTTAACCATTCTCCTGGCAATTATTACCTTGAGTTTGACTTCATACCTGATAAAATTTGATGATACGCTGTATCGCTTAATCGGCAAGAAACTTACCTGGTTTGAGAAGCTTAACAGGCAGAACAAGGAACTCATAAGCAATCTTGAAGAAGGAGTTCGCCACAGGGTTGTGCTTGTTGGTTATGACAGGACAGGGTATAGCATTTTGCAAAAGCTCAAAAGCATGAAAAAGAGCCTGGTTGTGGTCGACCTGAACCCTGATGTTATTAAGCAGCTCATAAGCCAGAAAATCCCTTGCATTTATGGTGATATTAGTGATTTAGAAATTATGAAGAGGCTGAAGCTTGAAAATGTCGAGCTAATCATCAGCACTATTCCTGAGCATCAGGACAGCCTATTGCTTATTAAGAAAGTAAGGGAGATTAATCCTGATGCCACAGTAATTGTTACCAGCTATACTGCAGAGGACGCTCTTGAGCTTTACAAGCAAGGAGCAGATTATGTCATAGTGCCTCATTTCCTGGGAGGAGAGCACCTGAGCCTTTTACTTGAGGATTTCACCAGCAGCCTTAACAAGACACTTAAAATCAAGATGAATCATATGAAAGCATTGGAGGAAAGAAAGAAAAGGCATCCGCACCACAGATGACACTGTAATGCGCCTGGATAGTTATTTTCCTTAAAGGCGATTAATTTTTTTGGACTAACCATATTTTGAGATAAGATTTATAAACTATGAAATCAAGTGAGATAAATAAAAATGATGGCTGATGAGTGGGGCAAGCTCCTGGTAAAGCATGGGTTTTTCAAGAAGGATGCTAAAACTAAGTATAGAAAGAACTCCAAAGGCACTTATGAGCCAGCAAGAGATGGGGAAAGGATTGACCCTTCTGATGCTGACATGGAAATAGGAGAGGAAGTCAATATACAGGCCGCTAATGAGCCTTCTTTCGCAACCTACTATAAGACAGGCTACCCAATACCATGTAAGAGGTACAGGTTGGTGGTTGAGGCTTCGTCCCTGAACATAGAAGAGACTTATTACTGGCTTCTTAGTTATATACGGCAGGACAGCGCATTTCATAATGTTGTTAAGCTTACAGACATTTTCACTGCCAGTGAGCAGAGTGCCTTTTGGGGAGCAGCCCAGTCAAGAGTTGGCATTCAGCAGGACAGGGCAAGCCAATACCTTAAAGGGATTGGCGAAATGGTAAAGCAATTATTTCAGCTTGTAAGAGAGCTAAGGATTATTGACGAGAAACTAGAGCCTAGAAAGCAGTGGGGCAAGATTAAGGCCGCTGATGTTGCCCTGAAAGGAGAATACACAGACCTGGTTGAGAACAGGGGAGGGCAGGTTCAGCCTGGGAGTGTTTATCACCTAGCCCAAAGCGTTGGCTTCACTATTCTTCCTGATTTATTCTTCAATACGCA
>CAYGYA010000001.1:0-2802 GCA_964354085.1 uncultured Methanosarcinales archaeon | reverse complement strand
GCAGGCGCCTAAAATAATATTTAAAGAACACGGAGGAGAACAAAAATGAAAAAAGGAATTGCTTTTTTAGTGCTGGCGATATTTCTTGTAAGCGCTGTCTCTTTTGCAATGGCAAGAGAGCAAGAACCAGGGGATGACAGGGGAAATGATAACATAGGCGAGCGCGGCAGGAATCGTTCTGGCGAAGATAATTGGACATCGA
Source organism: uncultured Methanosarcinales archaeon (assembly GCA_964354085.1). GTDB lineage: Archaea > Nanobdellota > Nanobdellia > Woesearchaeales > SM23-78 > SM23-78. The sequence goes on along the minus strand of CAYGYA010000001.1, from coordinate 2,600 downwards.
AAGTAGAAGATAATGCTGAAGGCGGCATGAGGGCTGCTGTTGCTGGATTTGGAGGATTGAAGGAGTTCATTGTTAATAGGTTCAAAGAAAAACACCCTGCAATTGTTCAAAAGTTTCTAGAACAATTTAACAACACTAATAAGAGTGATGTTTTTGACCATCTTGACAGGGCAAGGCTTGAAAAATGCCTTAATGAGCCAGAGGATTGCAAGGAAAAGCTTAAAGAATGGAAAGTCAAGGAAGTCAAAGTCAAGGATCTCTTGAAGAAAAGGAATGTTGATGAGAAGAAACTTATCAAGGCAAGAAATGATTTCTTAAAAGCAGAGAACAAATACCTTGAGGCAAAGAAAAACCAGTTAAAGGTAAGGGGTGAATTCTTGCAATTAAAGCTCAGGCTTGCAGAATGTAAGACTACTAACAAGAACTGTTCTGCTCTTGAGAACCAGACTTTTGAGAAAGCACAAGAAGACCTGAACCAGATTGCTGACAAACTAATAAGCTACCTAGATAAGGTTAAGAGCAAGGTTGAAGGGGCAGAGAACCTTAACCAGACAGAAGTGAACGATGCCATTGATAACATTGATGACTTAATAACCAAGCTTGAAGATGCAAAGGATGCTGTTGATGCTGCTGATACAAAGGCAGAACTGCAGGCAGCTGGCAAATTAATTCTTGATGCATGGAAAGAAATGGATTTCAAAGCATTATTCTATGCAGAACGTTTGGTGCATTCACGTGTTGGAGAAATCTTTACAAGGAGTGAATTACTTGAAAAGAAACTTGATGTTGTGCTTGAAAAGCTTGAGAACAAGAGCATTAATGTGACTGGCTTGCAGGACTTGCTTGATGACTTCAGTGCCAAGATTGATGATGCAAGGACCAAGATGACTGATGCTAACAAGTTGTTTGCTCAAGCAAAAGATTTGAGAGCGCAGAATAAAACAACTGAAGCAAAGCAAAAGCTTGAACAAGCCAAGAATCTCACAACGCAAGCTCATCAGGACTTGAAAGATGCGCACAAAATCCTTATGGACCTGGTGCACAAGATTAACCAGAAAGGAGAGAGCTTTAACCCTGATGAGATTGATGAAGATGAAGATGTCGAGATTGTTGAAGAGGACTGAAAATGAACAAAGTACTCGTGGCTTTGGTTTTAATCTCATTAATGGGATTATTCATAATCGGATGCAAGGCAACAATCCCAGGAACACCTGCTCCTGCTGGTAATCAAGCAACAGGCAATGAGCCAGCGACAACTGGAGAGCAAACAGGGAATAATGCAGGCCAGGCAGCAACAGATAACAGCATCACAGGGCAAATAAATGACATTGACAGCCTAAAAACTGAGTTGAATGACCCTGAGATCCAGAATACAGACAGCCTGATCAATGAGGTTAACTGGTAAAATTTTTTATTTTTTTTCTTATGCAATTATGTTACTATCCTTATTAGCAGATATACTCTAATCCTCCTCCATTGTCTCTAAGGAATTCTTTGGATTTTTGAGTCAGGAATTGCGTTGCTTCTTTTTTCCCAAGAGGAACATAATTTATTCCCAGGTTCTCAATTTTCTTGGCAAGGCTTGCTGGTACCATGAGCATTACATAATGAAATCCTTTTTTTTCGCCTTGAAGCGCAGTTATATTATCAATAGTTGGATTTATACCTGCTCTTCTCATGTGCTCTCGATAAAGAGCCTCACTCGCTTTATAAAAATCTTTTTTATCCTTGAATATCAGTGCTTTTATCTCTTCTGGATTTGCTTCTGGACTCATATTTTATCACCCGACCTTAATTTTCAGGAATTCAAATTGGATTAGGTAGTATAAATAGTTTTTTATAAAACCTCATTATCCCTAGCCTAATGATTGAGCTTGATGGCAGCTTTGGAGAAGGAGGAGGAGCGATTCTTAGGCAGGCTCTTGCCCTTAGCATGCTCACTGGCAAGCCATTCAAGATAATCAACATCAGGAAAGGAAGGGCTAATCCTGGGCTTGCTGCCCAGCACGTTGCCTGTGTTGATGCTTCAATGAAGATTTGCAATGCAGAAGTTGTTGGCAGGTATACTGGAAGCACAGAAATAGAGTTTAAGCCAGGAGAATTCAAAGGAGGCCATCATGAAGTTGATATTGGGACAGCAGGCTCAATAACTCTTCTGCTCCAGTCCTTGCTATTGCCCAGCATCTTTTGCGGCAAAAAAGTTTCTTTTCATATAAATGGAGGGACTGATGTTAAGTGGTCCCAGCCTTTTGACTATTTCAACTCTGTTTTTCTTGCCCAGATGAAGCGCTATGCAGATATTGAGGCTAATCTTTTCAAGAGGGGATATTATCCCAAGGGTGGAGGAGAAGTCAGGGTTGTTATTAATGGCAAATTTAATTCTCCTAGCCAAGCTCCTTCTATTCTCTTGCTAGAGCAAAAGAGCCTTCTTCAAATTAGGGGATTAAGCCATGCTTCTGCTGACTTGGAAGGTGCAAAGGTGGCTGAGAGGCAGAGTGAGAGCGCAAAGCTTTACCTTGGCAAGCTTGATTCTCCTTTTAGTTTTACTCACCATTACTATAATCCCCTGAGTACTGGCTCTGGAATAACTTTGTGGGCTG